>CAJXPR010000014.1 GCA_913058135.1 uncultured Gammaproteobacteria bacterium | reverse complement strand
TTCTGCCTGTCTCGTGGGCTCGGAGATGTGTATAAGAGACAGGTACACACCTGGTCCGGCCACTGCAGTTGCCGCAACCGATAATGACACTCACCCGGGTCGGCCTGGCAGCGCACCGCCAACGCGAGGCGCAAACTTTTCACAGTCATGGACCACAGGTGCCAGTACCGATGCGGTGGTGACTCGTGAGGGGCCGGGTAAAACATCAAGCGGGCGCCGTCACCGAAGGCGAATTCAAAATGCCGCAGGGACTGCGCAAGGCCCTTGCCGTTAGCTTTGACACAGGCTTCCTTCAGGGTCCATAAACGCAGGAAATGGTCTTGCTGTTGGGCCAGCGGTAGTGCCACTAACGCCTGATATTCAGCGACCGAGAAATACCGCCGAGCCAGAGCACCGGCATCCAGCTGCCGATTCAGCGGCTCAATATCAACCCCCGGCTCGCCATGGGTGGTAAACGCCAGTACCAGCGTGTCATCAGTGTGAGTCAGATTAAAAGACGGAGCAGGTACCGGTCCCAGCACACAGGGCCTGCCTTCAGCGCTGCGACCCAACTGCCAGTCCTGTGGGGCTATGTCCGGACAATACGCCGACAAAAGCCGCCGCAGCACAGCGCGCGTTAGCAGGAACATGGCACGCCCCTTGGGCAAGCGGCGACTGTCAAGCCGCATCTGTTCGTCTGCGCTTAGCCAGCTTAAGGCAGTCTTTTCCATATCAGCACCGTTGGCCACCGCCGGCACCAACCACACATCCACTTGTGCAGTCGGCAACTCCAGTGAGGTCAGACGTTTAGACTGTCCTGCTTCAGAGGTCTGCGCCGGTACCGTTAGTAAAGGCATTACACATCATCCCGGTCACTGTCAGTGTCGCCGACCAGCCGGCTGATCTCATCAAGTGCTTTCTGCACCTGTGTTACGTCATTCAGCAAAACGAGGTAGCCAATGACTTTGTTGCCAGCGCTGCGTATCGGCACGCTGGTTACATCAAAATGCCGATCATCATCACGCGCATTCAAACGCCCCTGCCATCCACTATCGATGATTGCAACGTCAACGCCGCTAAAATACTTCAGCAGCACTTCGGACACGTCCAGACCCTCAATATCCGCCAACGCTTCACCTGTCATGTTGACAAAGGCCGGGTTTACATCAGAGACCTGGTGCTTCTCATTCGCCACCACAACAGCGATATTGATCTGATCAAACACCCGATCGCGTGCGACCGGTGTCAGTGACAGGAAATGGTACTGGTGAGTAGCAATTGTCACCAGGATCGCACTGATGACAAAAAACAGGGAGGTCGGATCAAAGCCACCAGCCAGATCGATGCCAGCCACATACATCATGTTGGGTACCACCGGCATCAGCGCGGCGACACCAATCAAAAGCGATTGTCCCCGGTACACCTGGGGCTGTTTCATACTGGTATTGAGCAGCAGCAGCGAGCCGGTCAGGGTGAACAGATGGGCACACAAGAGATGCAGCCAGAATCCGACGCCATAACCAAGATCCAGAACAACATAATCGTTGCGTTCCACGAGGGCCGCACTGGTATACAAAAGCTGATGCTGATCCAGCGTCATGACCAGGGTGATCGAACTCAGCGGCACGACCAGCAGAACGATGATCAGCCGTTTGCCCAGCCAGCGATCAAAACCCGAGAAGCAGATTGCGAACAGCAGCCAGGAAGTGGTGGCACCGATGACACCCAGGTAAACCATACGCTGGAAGCCAAGCTGCCAGGCCACAGTCGTACCGCTGTTGGCAATCAGTTCGCCGCCCGTCCAGATGACAAAGCTAGCCATCACCGCCACCCAAAGCTTGCCGGTCCGCGTATGTGCCTGACCCAGACTGAAAACCACCAGGGCGCACGCCATCAGACAGGCAACAAGATAAAGATAATTGATAGGTGGGAACTGCAATTCCATGGCAAAGGTTCTCAAGCGGTCCGGCAGGAAAACAGATCAGGACAACAGATCATATTTGCGCAAATACCCGCGTAACTGGTGATAACTCAGATTCAAATGTGTCGCTGTCTTGCGCTGGTTGAACTGGCAATGTTCCAGCGCCTTGCGCAACAGATCGGTTTCGTAATCCTGGATATGCTGGCGGAAGTCCAAAGCCTGGCCATCCCATTCCGCAGATCTGTCGGCAGGCGCAGGCGCACACGGTGTAGGTAGCGCCTCAGCAGAGCCTGCGGGCGCTGTCGACTCAGCCATCTCGCGCACCGGAGAAAGCGCCGGTCGGTAGGGCGACTCAAACGGGTTGAATACCAGGCGCGTCACGGTTTTGTTGGGGTGCTGGTAGACTGCCCGTTCAATGACGTTTTTCAGTTCACGGATATTCCCCGGCCAGCTATAACCAAGCAGCTGGCGCTGCACCGCCTCGGAGAAACCGGCAAAAAAATCTTCACCCATCTCTTTGACCATGCTGATGGCAAAATGCTCTGCCAGCACCAGAATATCCTCTTTGCGTACCCTGAGCGGCGGCAATGTCACCACATCGAAAGCCAAACGATCGATCAGGTCTTCGCGGAACTTGCCGGCTCTGCCCAGAGCGGGCAGATCCTCGTTGGTCGCCGCTACCAGGCGCACATCCACTTTTAGGGTCTGATTGCCACCCAGGCGTTCGAACTCGCCATATTCAATGACCCGCAGAATCTTCTCCTGCACGGGCATAGCGGTATTGGCCAGTTCATCCAGAAACAGCGTGCCGCCGTCGGCCCGTTCAAACAGCCCTTTGCGCTGCCCGGTGGCCCCGGTAAAGGCACCCGCCTCGTGCCCGAACAGCTGCGCTTCCAGCAAGGCATCACTGAGCGCGGCGCAGTTGATCTTCAGAAAATTGTTCTGCCAGCGCGCTGACAGGTAATGCAGACGTGAGGCAATCAGTTCCTTGCCGGTGCCACGTTCGCCGACAATCAACACAGGTTTGTTGAGAGGTGCTACCTGGGATACGTGCTCCTGCATCTCCAGAAAACAGGCAGACTCCCCGATCATGCGGGGCAACGACTCATCAGACGGCATAACGGATCTCTCGGCAAGGGCCTAAACCAATATGTCGCGAAAAATACCACTTATTGACTCTAACAACCAAGCGCCATAAGTCATAAAAATCCAGATTGAATTTTTAAGTATTATTTTTCAACAGCTTAGGGAAAAAAGATGGTATTGGCACAGTTCCTGCTCAAACTGTTTGGACCCGATCCACCAACGCCAATTTTTGAGGTAATAAACATGGGTATCTTCTCACGCTTAAGCGACATCATTAACTCCAATATCAGTGCCATTCTGGACAAGGCTGAAGATCCGGAAAAAATGATTCGTATGATGATACAGGAAATGGAGGAGACTCTGGTTGAAGTTCGCAGCAGCACCGCCAAAGTGATTGCCGAGAAAAAAACCGTCAACCGCCGCATTGAACAGCTGGGCCGGCAGGCCGCAGACTGGGAAGAAAAGGCCGAGCTGGCGCTGAAAAAGGAGCGTGAAGACCTGGCCAGGGCGGCATTGATTGAAAAATCCAGCGTCCTGACCACCATTAAGATGCTGGAAGATGAACTGAGCAAGCTGGACGAAACACTGAACAAGCTCAGTCATGAGATCGAGCAGCTGCAGGCCAAGCTGACCGATGCCCGCGCCCGACAGAAGACCCTGCTGATGCGGACAACCGCTGCGCAGTCACGCGTTAACGTCAATCAGAAGCTGCACAACTACAGTATTGACAATGCGATGAACAAATTTGAGTATTACGAGCGCAAGATTGACCAGATGGAAGGTCAGGTAGACAGTCTGAATATCAAGCAGCGCGGTCTTCAGGATGAGTTCGAGGAACTGGCCAATCAGGAAAAGATTGACCAGGAGCTGGAAAGCATCAAAGCTAAACTCAACAAATAAACAAGGACCAGGCCCATGGAATTCTTCGAATTTGTCATCGCGCTGGTCGCCGTTGGCGGCACCTTCGTGACGATCTGGGTAGCACTGCTGTACCGCCGCAAAGAAAAGAAGCTGCCCGCGGCGGAACAGGCCTACAATCTGAGTCAACTCAGTGCGCTGGCCGATAGCATGAATCAGCGGATCGAGACCCTGGAGTCGATCCTGGACGCCGAAGTGCCCGGCTGGAGGGAGCAAAATGAACAGCAACGCTGATGACGACACTGTGTATCGCAGAACCCGTGCGCCGCTGACACTGGACCGTGAAAACCGCAAGGTGCTGGGTGTCTGCGGCGGGTTTGCCCGCTACCTGGAAGTACCTTCAGCACTGGTGCGGGTGATCTACTGCGTAGCCTGCTTTGCCTCGCCTTTCCTGATCATCGTGTACTTCGTCATGTACTGGCTGCTGGATGATGACGAGCGCCCGGCCCGCATCAAGGCAGCCATGGGAGGCTTCTCGGATAAAAGCAGGAAACAGCGGGCTGCTGCTCAGCAGTCCGAACGAGAGGCCGAACCCGAACCCGAACCGGTCATGGACACCGAGCCAACGGGTGCGCGCTTTGACCTGAAAAAGCCCCTGTACCGCAGTCGCAGCAATGTCCGCATTGCGGGCGTCTGCGCAGGTGTCGCGGATTATCTGGGCATCAGCACTTTTCTCGTCAGGTTAGTGACATTCCTGTCGCTGTTTATCCTGGGTGGCGTGAGCCTGTGGGCATACGTGATTTTCTGGATCGTACTTGACAAGGAACCCAAAGCTCGTAAAGTGACAGGTAGACGTAACGGTCGTCGTCATGGCGCTGAGACCGCTGCAGAGGACCAGACAACCGATAACTGCCCTGACATTGATCAGTGCCACAGCGCCTTGCGCGCTGCTGAGAAACGATTACAGGGCGTTGAAGCGTTCATGACCTCCAAGCAGTTCAGGTTGCATTGTGAAATCAACAGGATTTAACCGCTTATGGGCGATTTACCTGACTTCGACACCCTGCTGGCCATGCATCGGGAGAACCCCGAATCGCTGGAAAAGCTGCGGCGTCGGTTGACCCGCAAGCTTGTACGCTCAGCCCCGGACAGCACCCGTCAGCGGCTGGAGGGGCTGCAGTTCCGCATAGACATGGAACTGCAGCGTGCGACCAATCCGACTGCCCGCTGCATTCGCCTGTCCGACATGATGCACGATTCATTCGCCCGCCTGAATCACTGCCTGCACCACCCCTTTGACGAAGTTAACGCGCGACAGAACCGACCCAAGGCTGATATCCTGCCGATGAAATCGCGTCACTGCGGACCGTCAAAACCCCACTAACAGAGATCGCATGAAATTCTGCCACTATTGCGCCGGCCCGGTGACTCACCATATACCGCCTGGCGACGACAAAATGCGCTATTGTTGCCTCAGCTGTGACGTTGTTTTCTACCAGAACCCGAACAACATTGTTGGCACCCTGCCGGTGACCGGTGACCGGGTGCTGCTCTGCCGTCGCGCGATAGAGCCACGCAAGGGTTTGTGGACGTTGCCTGCCGGGTTTCTGGAAAACGGTGAGACCACGCTGGAAGGTGCATTGCGCGAGACACGCGAAGAAGCCGGTGCAGAAATCAATCTGGCCGAGGACAGTCTGTATACACTTTTTAATCTGCCCAATATCAATCAGGTCTACCTGTTCTTTAAAGGTGAACTGGCCAGCAGCGAATTCAGTGCCGGTATAGAAAGCCTGGAAGTGAAACTGTTTACCGAAGCGGAAGTACCCTGGGATGAAATCGCCTTTGCAGTGGTGAAATCCACCTTGCGGCAATATTTTGATGATCGCAGGAAACAGCATTTTCCAGTGCGCATGTATGATGTGCGCTATTCGGCGGAAAGAAAAGCTGAGATCACGCTGATCAGCGAAAGCTGCTGAGCTTCAGGTTACGCGGCTCTTCTCTGGGACCTGGGGCCTGGGGTCCGGCGCCACGGTCGCGGGTGTGGCCCTAGCGTCCCTGCAGGGCCAATACACATCGTGCCCATCCGTGGTAGACAGAGTTTGCCGTATCTCCTGTCAAAAATCTGCGAGCTGGATCACATCGTAAGCAGGTTCTTCATACGGATGCGCAAGTTTAAGTGCGGCGATAGCGGGCCGGATATGAGCCTCATCGCAGACCAGTTCCACTTTGGTCTCAGGGATCCGGGTCACTTCACCGGGTTGACCGACAAAAGGGTTTGCACCCGCCAGCGGCCGAAACTGGCCCTCTCCGGCGGCCTGCCAGCAACAACTGTCATAATCTCCAATGCGCCCTCCTCCGGCCGCAAACACAGCCGCTTTTACCGCCTCCAGATGTTCGTCGGGCACATAAAAGCAAAGCTTGTACATGATCGCCTCCCGTCAGTCACGTTGGATGTCTATTTCAGCCAGGCCCGGGCGTTGCGGAACAATCGCAGGGTCGGCGCATCTTCCTGCCACTCGTCAGGGTGCCAGGAGTTCTGGACAGCCCGGAAAACCCGTTCCGGGTGCGGCATCATGATGGTGGCACGGCCGTCCTTGCTGCACACACCCGCGATACCCGCAGGTGACCCGTTGGGATTTTCCGGATAATGCTCAGTTACCGAGCCATAGTTGTCAGCATATTGCAGCGCGATGCCCGCCGAGGCCTTGAGCTGCACCTGGTCACTGCTCTCAACAAAGCGCGCCCGACCTTCGCCATGGGCCACAGCAACGGGAAACAGTGAGCCCTTCATACCCTGCAGGAATGCTGAAGGCGATTCCGGCACCGTCAGCAGACTGACCCGTGCTTCGAACTGCTCGGAGCGGTTGCGTTCGAAGCGCGGCCAGTGCTCTGCACCCGGGATCAGATCATGCAACAGGGACATCATCTGGCAGCCATTACACACGCCCAGCGACAGGGTATTTTTACGTTCAAAAAACGCTGCAAACTGTTGCCGCAGAGGCTCATTGAACAATACCGACTTGGCCCAGCCCCCCCCGGCACCAAGGACATCACCATATGAGAAGCCACCGCACGCAGCCAGTACGTGGAAGGTCTCCAGATCAACAGTACCGTTGAGAATATCGCTCATATGCACGTCGACAGCGCGGAAGCCGGCACGATCAAATGCGGCCGCCATCTCCACATGACCGTTGACACCCTGTTCGCGCAGCACAGCTACAGCCGGGCGCACACCGGTATTGATGAATGGCGCCGCGATATCGTGATTGACGTCAAAACTCAGGCGCGCCTGCAGCCCCGGATCCTTTTGATCTTGCAAGCGCTCAAATTCCTGTTCGGCGGATTCCGGATTGTCGCGCATTGCCTGCAGCTCGTAGCTGGTCCGCGCCCACACTTGCTGGCAATCCGCGCGGCTGCGCTCCAGCAGCAGACGGCCGGCATTGAACACGCGGATATTCTGATGACCAGCCGGTTCGCCGATAACACTGGTGCAATCGGACAGACCGTGTTCCTCAATCAGACTCAGCACCTGATTCAATTGTGCCCGGGGAATCTGCAACACCGAACCGGGTTCTTCGTTAAACAGCACGTCTACAACATTGGTATCGGGATGCACGAGCTCGGACAATTGAATGTCCAGTCCGCAATGGCCGGCAAACGCCATCTCGGCCAGTGTCACCATGACGCCACCATCAGAGCGATCGTGGTAGGCCAATAGCAGTTCGCGCGCATTCAGCTGCTGCACCAGGCCAAAGAAATTTTTCAGGTCCTGGGCGCTGTCCAGATCAGCCGGCACATCGCCCAGTTCGCGATACACCTGCGCCAGGGCCGAACCGCCCATGCGATTGCGCCCGCGCCCCAGATCGATCAATAACAGATCACTGGCGCCCTTGTCAGTGCGAATCCGGGGTGTCACTGTGCGACGGATATCCAGCACCGGCGCAAACGCTGAAATCACCAGCGACAGCGGCGACGTGTTGCTCTTCTGCTTGCCGTTGTCCTGCCACACCGTGCGCATGGACATGGAATCCTTGCCAACCGGAATACAGATGCCCAGATCCGGGCACAGCTCCATGCCCACTGCTTTGACAGTTTCATACAAACGCGCATCTTCACCCGGATGACCAGCCGCCACCATCCAGTTGGCCGATAATTTGATATCCCGAATATCATCGATACGGGCACAGGCAATATTGGTAATGGCTTCAGCAACCGCCATACGACCTGATGCCGGTGCGTTCAAAAGCGCCACCGGTGTGCGTTCCCCCATGGCCATGGCTTCACCGCAATAACTGTCAAAGGCCGCGGCAGTGACTGCCGCATCGGCCACCGGCACCTGCCAGGGCCCGACCATCTGATCTCGGCTGACCAGGCCGGTCACCGTGCGGTCACCGATGGTAATCAGAAAACTTTTACTGGCCACCGCGGGCAGACTTAATACGCGCTCCAGCGCCTCATCAAGTTCGATCTGCGCAGTATCCAGTGCCACCGGGTCGATGGTTTCGCTGTGCACATTCCGATGCATGCGTGGTGGCTTGCCAAACAGCACCGACATTGGCAGATCGATTGGCAGATTGTCGAAATGCGAATCCTGCAGACGGATGACGTCCTCGTCGGTCGCCTCACCCACCACAGCGTGCGGACAACGCTCACGTCGACAAATGGCTTCGAACGTTGCCAGCTGCTCTGGCATCACCGCCAGCACGTAACGCTCCTGGGCTTCGTTACACCAGATTTCCAGCGGTGACATGCCCGGTTCGGCATTGGGGATGTCCCGCAACTGAAAGATACCGCCACTTTCGCCGTCTTTTACCAGCTCCGGCAAGGCATTGGACAACCCACCCGCGCCTACGTCATGAATAAACGCGATAGGATTGTCATCACCCATTTGCCAGCACTGGTCGATGACTTCCTGACAGCGGCGCTGCATTTCCGGGTTTTCCCGTTGCACGGAGGCAAAGTCCAGTTCAGCAGCACTGGCACCGGCGGCCATCGAAGAAGCGGCCCCGCCCCCCAGACCAATCAGCATCGCCGGGCCGCCCAGCACAATCAGTTTGGCACCAGGTTTAAAGGCATGTTTCTGTACGTGCTGTTCCCGGATATTGCCCAGACCGCCGGCAATCATGATGGGTTTGTGGTAGCCACGCACTTCATAACCATTGACTGACGGCACCGATTCTTCATAGGTGCGGAAGTAACCACACAGATTGGGACGGCCGAATTCGTTGTTGAATGCCGCCGCACCGATCGGGCCTTCGAGCATGATATCGAGGGCTGACACAATATGCACAGGACGGCCAAAATCCTCTTCCCAGGGCTGCGGCAATGCCGGAATGCGAAGATTGGACACACTGAAACCGCACAGGCCGGCCTTGGGTTTGGCGCCGGTGCCGGTGGCACCTTCGTCGCGAATTTCGCCACCGTTGCCGGTTGCCGCGCCCGGGAAAGGCGCAATGGCTGTGGGGTGGTTGTGGGTTTCCACCTTCATCAGGATATGAATGGGTTCCTGTGTGTAGGCGTATTCATGGCTGTGCGGCTGCGGAAAGAAGCGTCCACCATCACTGCCACACATCACCGCAGCATTGTCCTTGTACGCCGACAGCACCTTGTCCGGAGATTTTTTGTGGGTGTTGCGGATCATTGCGAACAGCGACAGCTCCTGATCAATGCCGTCCACAGTCCAACTGGCATTAAAAATCTTGTGGCGGCAGTGCTCGGAATTAGCCTGGGCAAACATCATCAGTTCGATATCGTTGGGGTTGCGTCCCAACCGCTGGAATGATTCGACCAGATAATCCATCTCGTCGTCAGCCAATGCCAGGCCCATGTTCTGGTTGGCGCTGGCCAGCGCGGGCTTGCCTGCGCCCAATACATCCACGGTCGTTAAACTGCCCGGCGCCGCATGGGAGAACAGGCAGTCGGCATCGTCAATATCAGCCAACACGGTCTGTGTCATTCTGTCATGCAGATAGTCATCAAGCGCCAGTAACTCAGCGTCCGACAAAGGTATACTCAACGCGATATCCCAGATGACCCCGCGCTCCACACGAAGCACGGCATCCAGGCCACAGTTGTGGACGATATCGGTGGCCTTGCTCGACCACGGTGAAATAGTGCCGGGCCGTGGCACTACCAGTCGTGTGACGCCCTCATTGCCCAGTTCGGCATCATCTTCACGCAAGCCCTGACCATAAGCCAGCAACTGTTGCACAACACCGGATTCCGCCGCAGTCAGTTCGCGTGAGCACTCAGCCAAATGCACAAAATGCGAACTCAGAGCACGCACAGCGGGTAATTCCTGCTGCACGGTGCGCAACAGCTTGCGAAGACGGAAATCGGAATGAGCGGTGCTGCCAGTGAGAACAAGCATTGTGTCTGATAGCCTTAAAGTCAGTGGAGCCGGAAGAAGAAACCTGCGGAATTCGGGGCGATATGATACGCCATTTGCCAGCAAAAATCAGGCAATTATTGCAGTTCGGCACCGGCTTCGGTTGATGGCCCCTGATCCTTTGATATCGCGCGGCGCTGACGGAAAAATTGCTTCATCAGGGTGGACGCCTGCTCGGCCAGTACACCGCTGCTGACTTGCAGTTCGTGGTTGTAGACACCGTTCTCAAGCAGACGCTGGCCGCTGCTGACGGCGCCATAACGGGGTTCGACGGCGCCAAACACCAGGCGTGCAATGCGGGCATGTATGATGGCGCCCAGGCACATTGTGCAGGGTTCAATGGTGACATACAGGGTGCACCCCGGCAGCCGATAGTTCTGCAGGCTCTGGCCGGCATCCCGCAGCGCGCATATCTCCGCGTGGGCCGACGGGTCATGACTGCCAACTGGCTGATTGAACCCCTGGCCCACTACCTGCCCGTTCCTGACAATGATGGCACCGACCGGAACCTCACCCCGGGCCGCGGCACGCTGCGCCAGGTTCAAAGCCTCGCGCATGAATGCAAGATCATCCGCGGTCGCCGGCTGTCCGGCAAGATCACCGGCCGCATTGTTGTCGGACACGTTTTGCCTCCTCAGACGGATCAGCTTGGCAGCACTATGCAGCCATCCGGTATTTTACGGGCAGCAGCAGCGACACACCAGCTTCATCTGTCCGCCCTGGCCATAAAACCCGCCCGCGATTTCTCCAGCAGAGTCTTCAGCGGCACGAGCTCAAAATGACGCTTGGCGGTAATGGCGTAAAACCGCTCTACCACGCCGTCAAGCACCCAGTACTTCTCCAGTCGCCCGCTTTCCAGTTCATCCTGCACCACCACTTCCGGCACAATCGCCAGGCCACCGGAATCTCGTGCCAGAAGACGCAACATTGCCATGTCGTCCACTTCTGCATACGGCGAAATTTCAATACCCAGACGCTCGACAATCAAATCGAACTGGGTACGGATATCACTACTTGGGCCCGGCAACAGCAAACGGGCGTTGCGCAGATCCTCCGGAAAGCGGAATGCGCGAGTATCCTGTCGTGGCGGGCCGACAATGCAGACGCTTTGCTCCGCAATCTGCTGACAACGCCAGGCCGTGGAAGAATCCGCCGCCACAGCGCGGTTGGACAGGATCAGATCCAGTTTGTGAACTCTTAGCTGGTCCAGCAGTTCTTCCAGACTGGCCGAGCGCAGCATCAGCTTGACCTCCGACTCGCCAATCACCGGTCGCAGGAAATTCTCCTGAAAATTTCGCGACAGTGTGGCTACCGAACCGATACGCAGACGCTGCAGATACTGCAGCTCACCACTTTCCGTAAGCGCCAGCAGTTCGCTGCCCAGGCTGAAAATGCTCTCGGCATACTCCAGTACCACATGTCCGTATTCCGTCAGACGCAGGGACCGGCCTTCACGCTCAAACAACTCATGGCCCAACTGATCCTGCAACTGACGTATCTGCGCAGAAATAGACGACTGTGACACGTGCAGCAGGCCGGCGGCCCTGGTCAAATGACCTTCCTTGGCCACCACCCAGAAATAATAGAGATGATGGAAATTAAGATGTCTCATGCTTATCGTTCTTTTAAAAAGAACAATATTATACGAATCATATATTTTACAAAAGCTTTGTTTGCCCCGAACATACTGCACGAGAAGTTATCAGGATTCACTTTACAAGGAGAAAAAAGTGCAGTTTCTTGTCAATGGCTGGATATTGTTGCTTGTTTATACGGTCGGCTGGCTACTGGTGGTGAACAAGACCGGATCGCACTGGTTTATCGCACGCGCCACTGCCCTGGCAGGACTGACAGGTGTGCTGGTGTCGATTATCGCGGCCGTGGCCGGCGCGCAATTGACCGGAGTCAGCCCCGACCGGCTGGGTCTGGTCGCCGCCCTGCTGGTATCGCTGCTGGGCTGGGTCATCATCAATTACTCTTCCCGTTATCTGGCTGGTGATCTTCAGCAGCGCCGGTTCGTCCGGGCCATGCTGTTTACCCTGATGTCGGTCAGTCTGCTGCTGCTGAGCCAGGATCTGCTGACCATCGCCCTGGCCTGGACCGGCACCAGCATCGGGTTGCACTACCTGCTCACCCATTACCCTGACCGCAAAGCTGCCCAGATAGTCGCCCATAAAAAGTTCCTGGTCAGTCGACTGGCCGAAATCTGCCTGGTTGTCGCTCTGTCCCTGATCTATCAGAGCACCGGCACCCTGTGGCTGGATGAACTCGGCGCCTACCTCGCCGACCGCGAATCACTGCCAGCCTCCCTGCATTGGGCAGCGGCACTGATAGCCCTGGCTGCCATCCTCAAGACTGCCCAGCTGCCCTTGCATGGCTGGCTGATCCAGGTCATGGAAGCCCCCACACCGGTCTCGGCACTGCTGCATGCGGGCGTCGTTAACATGGGCGGGTTTGTGCTTATTCGCCTGGCAGAATTGATATCGCTGGCCCCGGCTGCGCAACTGATACTGGTCATCGCGGGCAGCACCACGGCGGTATTGGCCAGCCTGGTGATGATGACCCGGATCAGCATCAAGGTTCGCCTGGCCTGGTCCACCTGCGCGCAGATGGGGTTCATGTTGCTCGAAATCGGCCTGGGCCTCTACGAGCTTGCGCTGCTGCACCTGGTCGCGCATTCCCTGTACAAGGCTCACGCCTTTCTCAGCGCCGGTGGCAGTGTGGAGACCGCTCGCAGTCGGGACTTTTTTGCCCACCGCGGCGCAGCGCAACCACCCTACTGGTATGGCGTTGCTGCGGTGCTCAGTGGCCTGCTGGTGGCGGCCGCCATGCTGCCCTGGCGCGCCGTCATGCCGGAACTCGAGCTGCCGCTGGCCGCGCTGGTCATCGTCGCCCTGGGCCTGGCACCGCTGCTGTGGCTGGAAGAAGGACGCACACCCTGGTCGATGCTACGGGGTACAGTCATGGTACTGGCACTGACCCAGCTGTATCTGGTCTGGCATCTGGCATTCACCTCCGTGGTGCCTCCTGCAAGTGCCGCCACCACGGCAGTGACTGTCTGGGTGTTGATGAGTTTCATCACCTTGTACAGCATCCAGAGCTGGCTGCGCTGCCATCCTCAGGGCGTGCTGGCCAGAACACTTTACCCCTGGGCCTATTCAGGTTTCTACCTGGACGAAACGTTCACCCGACTGACCTTCAGGATATGGCCGGCACGATTGAGCCCGGTGCAGGCACAAACTCAGGTAAACCGACGTTCCATAGCACAAGGAGACCCCTCATGACCGCGAACAGCGCCCGACCGCTGGCCAATGCAATATGCTTTGACGCCGCCATCAACGCGGCCATTGAGCGCATCGCACCGACCTGGCCCCTGGACCGGATGATTGCCGTTAATCCCTACTGGGGATATATCAACCAGCCCTTCTGCGACGCTGCCGACTCATTGGCAAAGGTCAGCGGCTCCCCGATGACTCTGGATACCGGGTGGTATCGCGACGCCTGGCACAGTGGCAACATCAACCTGTATGCGCTTGCGCGGGCCCGTGACGAGCTGCAGTCGCCACTCACCATTGGGCAACTGATCGCGGCATTGGATACCGCTAATGGCCGGCTGTCGCCAGCGCCGCTACTGTCCGACAGCCTTGATCAACAGCGCGACCTGCACCACGAGCCAGCCTGGTGCGATACCATTACGTATCAGGTATCACAGCTCTGTGCCGCTTTCTTTGATCAGGACCAGTCCGACTGGCGCCCCGACCAGACCCGGGGCCTTTATCAGCACTGGCGTGCCACTCTGGCAGCTGACCACAGTGTCGCGCTGCTGATGAAGGCATCAGATATACCTGGCAAAGCCGCCTTGCTGTGTGACGATCCGCGTCAACAGATAGAACAGGCATTGCTGCAGCTGAATCCACCAGCAGGCGAAACCTCGCGGTTTTTACAGGCAGTACTGATGCGCATTAACGGCTGGGCGGCCTGGTGTGCCTATCTTCGCTGGCAGGCGCAACTGGCCGGCACAGAGGACGACACGCTTGTTGATCTGCTTGCCATTCGCCTGAGCTGGGAATGTCTGCTGGACGATGGCCTGCGCGACCACGGTTCCACCTGGTCAGGCTGGCAGAACGCCTGGCAGGCGCATGTTCTGCAGCCCGACGATACCGGTCGTCATGCCCTTGGCGTCTGGCAGCGAGCGCAGGAGATCAGCTATCAGGACGCGCTGCTGACCCGTCTGTGCTCGGCGCCGGTATTTCGCACATCCCCGGCTGCCAAGGTGCAGGCTGCCTTCTGCATTGATGTGCGCTCGGAAGTGTTCCGACGTCACCTTGAAGCCCAGTCAGCAGACATACAGACGCTGGGTTTTGCCGGTTTTTTTGGTTTACCGATCAGTTACGAACCGCTGGGCTCCAATGCCCGTCGGCCCCAATTGCCAGGCCTGCTGGCCCCGGCCATGGCCGTCACTGACAGCGCAGGCAGCAGCTCGATCGATGCTTCGATTGCTCAGCGACGCGATGCCCGGTTACGCACCAGCCGGGGTTGGCACGGCTTCAATGCTTCGCCGCTGTCAGCATTTGTGATCGTCGAATCCATTGGATTGGGTTACCTGGCGCAACTGATACGTCGCACACTGCCGGAGCGCGCAGCTGCCCTGTCCGACAATAACCTTGGCCTGACCCGGAAGGATGCCAACGCGCTACGTCCCTCGCTGAGTGCCGCAGTTGCCGGCGGGCTTGAGGGCCAGACCGCCATAGCTGCGCAGGTACTGAAAGCCATGGGCCTGACCAAAGATTTTGCCCGCCTCGTACTGCTCATCGGGCATGGCAGTCAGACACAAAACAATCCCCATCGCGCCGGCCTGGATTGCGGCGCCTGTTGTGGTCAGAAAGGCGACATCAATGCCCGCGCGCTGGCGGCGCTGCTCAATGACCGGGCCGTGCGCAAGCAGTTGCTCAACAAGGGTCTGGATATTCCCGACAGTACCTGGTTTATCGCAGGCCTGCACAACACCACTATCGATCAGGTTGACCTGTTTGACACCGGTGATGTTCCGTCCACCCATGCCAGTGATCTGGCAAGCATCAAGGCACAACTGGCTTCAGCTCAACATGCCGCCGCCAGTGAGAGGGCGCCAGCTCTGCAGCTGCAAGGTCTGCAGGACAAACCAAAGGCCTTGTCACGGGCATTGCTGCAACGAGCCAATGACTGGTCGCAGACCCGTCCCGAGTGGGGCCTGGCGAATAACGCTGCCCTGGTCATAGGCCCGAGAACTGCAACGCGCGGCATGGATCTTGAAGGACGCTGTTTCCTGCACGACTATGATGCCGACCAGGATCCGACGGGTACTCTACTGGAACAGATCATGACTGCGCCCATGATCGTCGCGCACTGGATCAATATGCAGTACTACGCGTCCACCGTGGATAATCAGAGATTCGGCAGCGGCAACAAAACCCTGCACAATGTTGTCGGCGGACGCATTGGTGTGTTCGAGGGAAATGCCGGTGATCTGCGCATTGGCCTGCCCTTGCAGTCGGTGCACAATGGTGAGACCTGGCAGCACACGCCGCAGCGCCTGACCGTGGTCATTCATGCGTCACGCGCAGCGATTGCTGCGGTCATCAGCAAACATGATACGGTGCGCCAGCTGGTGGACAATAAATGGCTCTACATTTTGCGCATCGAAGATCAGCGCGCAGAAATGTATCACAGTGGTAGTTGGCATTTATGGCAATAAACTGATCTGTCAGGGCTTGAAGACATCCGGCATGTCTGTGGATACCCTGGCCGAAAAAACCGGCTCGCGCTTTTCAAGGAAGGCATTGACACCCTCTCTGCCATCGCCCTGGCTGGTGTAGAAAACCGCCAGCGATTCCACTTTGTGTGCCTCGACCGGATGCGGGGCGGCGGCATTGCGCAGCATCATCTGCCGCGTCAGTGCTACGGCGACGGGCGAACGATTGGTGATGTAGCGTCGGGCCAGTTCTTCAGCCGCACGCAGCAACTCGTCAGCAGGGACAACCGCCTTGATCAAACCTGCCTTTAAGGCCGAATCGCTATTGATCAGGTCACCGGTATATACCCAGTCCAGCGCCTGGGACATACCGACCAGGCGTGGCAGAAACCAGGTCGAGCAGGCCTCAGGTACGATGCCAATCTTGCCAAATACGAATCCCAGGCGCGCCGAGTCTGCCATCAGCCGGACATCCATGGCCAGGGTCATGGTGGCGCCGATGCCAACGGCAACACCGTTGATGGCACCAATGACCGGTTTATTGCATTGATAGATCGCCAGCGACACCCGACCGCCAGTATCACGGACACCTGACACCATGTCAGGATCCTCGAAGCGTTGTTCCAGTGCCTGCGGCGTTGGGGTCATGCTTTCATCAAGGCCAAACACATTGCCCTGCACGGACAGATCCATGCCTGCGCAAAACGCCTTGCCTGCGCCGGTCACGATCACAGCACCAACAGCATCATCCTCACTGGCGCGCCGGAAGGCATCCACCAGCTCATTGGCCATGGTCACCGTAAAGGCGTTCAGTTTGTCGGGACGGTTGAGAGTCACCGTCAAAACCCGATCCTGAATTTGGTAGTCAAGTGTTTCGTAGGTCAAGATTGCTTCCTCACGGGCCACCGACTGCCAGTGCCGCTCACTCCCACTCGATCGTCGCTGGTGGCTTACTGGAAATATCATAAGTCACCCGCGACACATCAGTAATCTCATTGATGATGCGGTTGCTCACGGTTTCCAGCAGTTCATACGGCAGATGCGCCCAGCGCGCGGTCATGAAGTCGATGGTTTCCACCGCACGGATGGTAATAACCCATGAGTAGCGACGACCATCACCGACCACACCCACTGACTTGACCGGCAGGAACACGGCAAAGGCCTGGCTGGTCTTGTGGTAATAATCGGCCTTGTGCAATTCTTCGATGAAGATGGCATCGGCACGACGCAGCACGTCGCAGTACTCTTTCTTTACTTCACCCAGAATGCGCACGCCCAGTCCCGGACCGGGGAACGGATGACGGTACACCATGTCATAAGGCAGTCCCAATTCCAGGCCGATACGACGCACTTCGTCCTTGAACAGTTCGCGCAGTGGCTCTACCAGTTTCAGCGCCATGTTCTCGGGCAGCCCACCAACATTGTGGTGGGACTTGATGACGTGAGCCTTGCCGGTACGGGAACCAGCAGATTCGATGACATCCGGGTAAATGGTGCCCTGGGCCAGCCAGCGCACGTTATCAATTTTGGATGCTTCCTGGTCAAACACTTCAATAAAAGTATTACCAATAACCTTTCGCTTCTGCTCCGGGTCACTGACACCAGCCAGGCGACTGAGGAACATGTCCTCTGCATCCACGCGGATGACTTTGACACCCATGTTTTGCGCAAAGGTCGCCATCACCTGGTCGCCTTCGTGCAGGCGCAGCAGTCCGTTGTCAACAAACACACAGGTCAACTGCTCGCCAATGGCTTTGTGCAGCAGCGCTGCCACCACCGATGAATCAACACCACCGGAGAGGCCCAACAGCACATGGTCGCTGCCGACCTGTTCACGCACTACGCGGATGGCGTCATCTATGATATTTGCTGACGTCCACAGGGCATCGCAGCCACAGATCTTACGCACAAAGCGTTCCAGTATACGTTGACCTTGCAGCGTATGGGTGACTTCAGGATGAAACTGCACACCGTAAAACTGGCGGGACTCATCGGACATCGCAGCAATCGGTGCACTGCTGGTCTCCGCACTGACCACAAATCCGGGCGGCAATTTAACGACTTTGTCGCCATGGCTCATCCACACATCCAGCTGGGGCACACCACCTTCAACCATGCGGTCTTCGATGCCTTCAAAGAGGGCGCCGGGCGCTGGCAGGTTAACCTCGGCATAGCCGAACTCGGATTTGTCTGATGCCTCAACCTTGCCGCCCAGCCGCTCCGCCATGGTCTGCATGCCGTAACAGATACCCAGCAAGGGCACGTTCTGGGTGAACAGATAATCAGCCGCTTGCGGTGAGTCGGCCAGCGTTGCTGTCTCCGGGCCACCACTGAGGATGATGCCCTGTGCGGCAAAGGCTTCCACTTCTGCCTGGGTACACTGGTAGTCCCAGATTTCACAGTATACGCCCAGCTCACGCACGCGGCGGGCAATCAGTTGTGTGTATTGCGATCCAAAATCCAGAATGAGTATTTTCTGGCTGTGAATATTCTGACTCATGCGCGGCTTGCCTTGTTCATGAAGAAGGGAGTTACCCGTCGCAATTGCAGCAATTAGCTGCAACCACGACCGGTGATCAGCTCATACGGTAGTTGGGCGCTTCCTTGGTAATGCTGACATCATGGACATGACTTTCCTGCATACCGGACGCGGTGATTTTGACAAACTCGGGTTTGGTACGCATCTCGTCCACGGTCGCACAACCGGTGTAACCCATGCTGGAACGCAGCCCACCCATCAGCTGATGAACGATGCTGGACATGGTGCCTTTGTAAGGCACCCGACCCTCAATGCCTTCGGGCACAAGTTTTTCCACACCGGAGGCCGCATCCTGAAAGTACCGATCGCTGGAGCCCTGGCTCTGCGACATCGCGCCCAGAGAACCCATGCCACGATACGCCTTGTAACTGCGACCCTGGAACAGTTCTACCTCGCCGGGTGCCTCTTCGGTGCCGGCCAGCAGACTGCCAATCATCACCACATGGGCACCTGCGGCGACCACTTTGGCGATGTCGCCGGAGAAACGGATACCACCGTCAGAGATGACGCAGACATTAGTGTCCTTTAATGCCTCGACGACATTGGATACGGCAGAAATCTGCGGAACACCCACGCCTGTGACAATTCGCGTCGTGCAGATCGAGCCAGGACCGATACCCACCTTGACCGCATCCGCACCGGCTGCGGCCAGATCGCGCGCGGCCTGGGCAGTCGCGATATTACCGCCAATCACACCCAGCTCCGGATACAGACCCTTGACGCGGCGCACCATGTTCAGCACGCCTTCGGAATGGCCGTGGGCGGTATCCACGACAATGACATCCACGCCGGCTTCGGCCAGCGCTGCAACCCGATCTTCGGTATCAGGACTGGTCCCTACAGCAGCAGCCACCCGCAAGCGACCCTGCTGGTCCTTGGAGGCGTTGGGGAAATCTTCAGATTTACGAATATCCTTCAACGTGATCAGACCGCGCAATTCGAACTCATCATTGACCACCAGAATCTTCTCGATGCGGTGCTGATGCAGCAATTCCTTGATCTGGTCGTGACTGGCATCCTCTTTCACGGTGACCAGGCTTTGCTTGGGCGTCATGATGGTCTCAACCTTGGCGTTAAGATTGCTCTCGAATCGCACATCACGGCTGGTCACGATCCCCACCAGTTGACGGCCCACCACTACCGGCATGCCGGAAATATCATTTTCCCGCATCAGGGCGATCAGGTCGCTGATGCGTGCATCCGGGGAAATGGTTATCGGATCCTTGACCACGCCACTTTCATACTTCTTGACCTGACGCACTTCGCGGGCCTGTTGCTCGATAGTCATGTTCTTGTGAATGACACCGATACCCCCTTCCTGCGCCATGGCAATAGCCAGACGCGCTTCCGTCACGGTATCCATGGCGGCAGACATCAGGGGAATATTCAGGGCTATACTCGCAGTCAATCGCGTTTTCAGGCTGACGGCTTTGGGGAGTACAGAAGAGTGGGCGGGCAGAAGCAGGACATCGTCGAATGTCAGCGCTTCTTCAGCAATGCGTAACATAAGTTTTCACCTATCCACAAAAAGCGGATTATACAGATGTGACGGGGCTAGGTAAACCAGCGTCTATGATACGTTGGCAGGCTGGGTTAAGATGTGCGAATGAACCCGGATATCCCAGCTTTTCAGCACGCTCCCGACCCCGGTAATCGCGTCCTCAGCGTCAGCAGCCTCAACCGTCTGGCACGTGGACTGCTGGAGGACTGTTTTGCGTCGGTCACTGTTGAGGGTGAAATCTCCAACCTGGCACTGCCCGGCTCGGGGCACTGGTACCTCACTCTGAAAGATGACAGCGCGCAGATTCGCTGCGCCATGTTCCGCAACCGCAATACCTCGGTCCGCTTTCGGCCTGCCAATGGCATGCAGGTTGTGGTGCGCGGCAAGCTCAGCATCTATGAAGGTCGGGGCGACTACCAGTTGATTGTGGACAGTATGCAGGATGCCGGCGCCGGTGCACTGCAACGTGCCTTCGACGAACTCAAACAGAAGCTGACCCACGAAGGCCTGTTTGATGCAACGCAAAAGCGGCCCTTGCCGACACAGGTGCGCCACGTCGCGGTGGTAACCTCGCCCACCGGCGCGGTAATCCGCGACATCATCAGCGTTTTTCAACGTCGCTACCCAGCCATGCGGGTCACGGTGTTTCCGGTGCCGGTACAGGGGCAGGGCTCCGCGCCTGCCATCATTCAGGCCTTGCACAACGTGGAACGACGTCACCAGGAGCTGGGCATTGATGTGGTCCTGCTGGCGCGCGGCGGCGGCTCGCTTGAAGACATGCAGTCGTTCAATGACGAGTCGGTGGCGCGGGCCATCCATGCCTGCGCCCTGCCCGTGGTCAGCGCCGTTGGCCATGAAACCGACATCACCATTGCCGATTTTGTAGCTGACCTGCGCGCACCAACGCCGTCGGCTGCCGCCGAGCTGCTTAGCCCCGACCAGGCCCAGTTGCGTGCAACCTTGCAGTATCAACAGAACAAGCTGATGCGCCTGATGCAGGCCCTGCTTAATCAACGCAGCCAGCAACTGGACTGGTTGCGTAAACGCCTGCAGCACCCCGGACGCCGCCTGCAGGAAAAATCGCAGGCCCTGACGCAATTCGACAACCGGTTACAACGAGCCATGTTGCGCTTTTTGGAACAGCGTCGCGCGAGCCTGCAAATGCTGGCACGCAATCTGGAAAATATCAGTCCGCTGCAAACCCTGCAGCGTGGCTACAGCATTACCCGAACACCTGATGGCAAGGTCATCAACACCTCATCCCAGGTCAAGGCTGGCGATGATATTATCAGCTCACTGGCCTCAGGCCAGATTGTCAGTACCGTCAAGGAGATCAAGGCATGAACAAGCGCGAGCAACAGCGTCTGATTCGCGAACAGAAACAACAACAGGCCGAAAAGCAGGCAAAGCTGCGCCAAACCATATCCCGTCTGGCTATGGTGATTGTCATACCGCTGGTCATCATCAGTGTCATTTATGGCCTGATGGGCCAGGGCGAAACCTATCCGCCGGACCAGGTCGGTGAGCTCGATCATGTCAAAGGCAATCCTGATGGCGTCACCCTGGTGGTTTACGCAGACTTCCAGTGCCCCGCCTGTGCCACCGAACATCGCGTCATGAGCCAGGCCTGGCCACGCATTGCACCGAACGCGCAATTGGTCTTCCGACACTTCCCGTTGACGTCAACGCATCGTTTTGCCTGGGAAGCGGCATTGTACGCCGAGGCCGCCGGACGTCAGGGCAAGTTCTGGGAAATGCATGATCAGTTGTTCCTGAATCAGGCGTACTGGTCGTCGTTGAGCGAGGTCGAAGACGAGTTTGACGGTTATCTTGAGCAACTTGATGTGGATGTGGCCCAGGCCCATATGGACATGCAGGACGAAGCGTTATTGCAGAAAGTCCGCAACGACCAGCGCGGCGGCACCAGCGCCGGTGTGCGCTCTACTCCGGCGCTGTTTGTCAATGGACGGCTGACGCCGGTGCCGCAAAACCCGATTGACATGATTGCCCTGGTCAACCGGACCCGCGAAGAAGCTGCCGAGTAGGCTCAGACTTCGATACCCAGTCGTGACGCGGGGAGCCCCATAAACAGCCCTCCCCAGTACTGGCCACCAATATGAACGGGTACCGACAGGTTGAACATCACCTCGCCGGTATCCCGCAGGTAGCTTTGCAGACGAAACCGTCCCATGTAGGGGATATCCCGACTCTGGAAGAAGCGCATATGCCGGCTTTTAGCCAGGTCGATGGCCGGATCGCCCGTGGGCTCCTGCGACAGTTCGCTTCGGTGCACAGCCACGTAGCCTTTGCTGTCCAGAGGCAGACAATACAGGGCGCCATCCTGCTCTTTCGCCCAGGCATCAATCAGATGCTGACAGGCCTGCTGGAAGGGTCGTGCATAACTGACGTCAAACTTGACCGGATCGGTTCCCTCGATGGTCTGGTGATTGCGATCAAACATGTTGACACCGGATGCCTGCAATTGCGCCAGCGCCGGTTCCAGATGATCGCGGCGCTGCTCAAGAATCTCCAGCACCTGCTCCAGGGGGCCGCGACCAATCCGGAACTGACAAAGTTTGTGCAGAGCCTTGTCCGTTGACTCCAGCAGCGCATGGGTTTGCTCGTTGTTTTTGTCCATGTCCACACGGATGCGGTTGCCCAGTTCACGAATCTCGTGGCTGCGGCTGCGGATATCCTGGTTATTGACAGAGAGCTGCTCAGCCGCAGCGCTGACCTGCAGCAAATCGGAGTGCGTGGATTCAAACCCGTTTACCATCTGCTTGAACTCAGCGGCCGACCTGTCAATGGCTTCACGCGCCTGACCGGTTTCGCTGATCATGCGTCCGGTGCCACTGGAGGTCTTGGCCACCACGCCAATCATCTCCTCCAGCAGCGCGCCTATCTCGTCCGCCGACCCTCTTACCTTTACCGCCAGATCCCTTACTTCATCGGCGACCACGGCAAACCCTCGCCCCTGCTCACCAGCGCGGGCCGCCTCGATCGCGGCATTCAGCGCCAGCATATTGGTCTGCGCCGCAAAGCCCTGCACGGTCCCCAGAATCGCACGGATATTCTCCGAGGTCGATTCCAGCTGCTCCACCGTGCCATGGAACTGCTGCATCATGCCGCCGACATTGCTGATCTGGTCATTGGCTTGCAGCAGATCCTTGACCGCGTCCCGGGCAGTCGACAGGTTCCGCGAATTGACATCGGCAATGTTATTGGTCCAGCGTGACAGCTCGTCAATCGCCGTTGCGGTTTCTTCACTGGAACGGTAGATGACCTCGGAATAGTCTTCCTGTTTGCCGGCATCCCGACTGGCCTCTTCGGCGATTTTCCGGCCCTGCGCGGAACTCAGGCTGACATGTAGAGTGTGATGACGCAGATCATCCAGCGCTGCACGCAGACGCTCCATGAACTGATTGAACAGACGCGCGGTCTCGCGAGAGACCTCGTCTCCCGCCTCCGGCATGACGGCGGACAGATCACCCTGGGCGTCGTTGACCTTGCGTAGTATATGGACGATCGGGTTGGTTTCGGGTTGCAAGACTGTATATCGCCATAGCAGAAACAGGGAGATGCCCACCGCTGCCGACAAGGCTGCCAGCCAGCGCAGGCCACCGCTGCTGATCGCAAACAGGGCTGCAGCGAGGATCAACAACAGAATCAGTATCCCGGGCACCAGCACAGGTGCAATGGACTGCATCACCGAAATCGACTGTGCCCGCGATGTTCTGGATTCGATTGGAGCTGACTGGCTCTGCATCACGATTCAATCTCCCGCAGCCGTTCGCAAGCCTGTGGCGACGGCGCCTCAGTAGCTGTTGGTGCCCTTCTGGCAACTCTATAACCAGCTTAACGGCAGCTCCGTGTACAAACTTGAGGGTTGATTGCGTAGCTGAAATCAGTGCGGCAACAGGCGGCGGTGCGTATGAATGGACATCAGGATGCCGAACCCGGTCAACAAAGTGATAGCGGATGTCCCACCGTAACTGACCAGTGGCAGGGGTACGCCGACAACAGGCAGGATGCCCGACACCATGCCCATATTGACCACGACATAGATGCAGAACGTCAGTGACAGACTGACGCCCAGCAATCGGCTGAAGGTTTCCTTGGCCTGCCAGCTGATGAACAGCCCACGGCCGACTATGAATATATACAGGCACAACAGCACGATGATGCCGAACAGGCCAAACTCCTCCCCGATCACCGCCAGAATGAAATCGGTGGACGATTCCGGCAGAAAGTCCAGGCGTGACTGTGTGCCATTCAGCCAACCCTTGCCCATCAGGCCACCGGATCCCATAGCGATGGTGGATTGGATGATATTCCATCCGGCGCCCAGCGGGTCGGCCTCCGGATTGAACAGCGTATCAACCCGGCGGCGCTGATAAGGTTCCAGCACAAACAGGTACATCAGTGGAATGGCAATAACCGTAAGAACCCCGGCTGCGGACAGGATACGCCAGGACAGTCCGGCAAAAAACAGTACAATCAGGCCTGACATGCCCACCAGAATGGAGGTCCCCAAATCGGGTTGGGTGGCGATCAGGAAACTCGGTATACCAACGATGATCAGACTGATCACAATATCGTGCCAGCGCGGCGGTAATGAAACCTTGCTGAAATACCAGGCCGCCATGACTGGCAGAGACAGCTTCATCAGCTCCGAGGGCTGGAAAACCCCAACGCCCGGAATGGCCAGCCAGCGCTGAGCACCGTTGACCACGGTACCAAAAAACAGAACCAACACCAGCAACACGGTAACCGCAACGAAAGCAGGCATCGCCCAGTAGCGGAAGGTCCGCGGCGGAATCTGGGCAATGATGAACATCGCCCCAAAACCGATACCCAGACGGATAACCTGACGGATGACAGAATCCATATCTTCGCCGCTGGCGCTGTACAGCACGAACAGGCCCAGGCAGCAGACGGTGAGTGCGCTAATCAGCAGCGGCACGTCGATATGCAGGCGCCAGGCAAGAGTGCGCTCCTGCGTGCCCAGCTCAAATCGGGGGTGAATTGCTCGTCGCGTCAGCTCTGACATAAAACCCTTGAACTTGAAACCCTTGAGCTTAAAACCACAGGTCGACGTGTCCTGGCGCCGGGCTAAGGGGGATAAAGGCGCAGGGTAGCGCAAGCGCCGATTTAAGTCTATGCTCGGAAACCTTGCCGTAAAACCCTACCAATCAAGAATAAAGGAGCAATCATGTCGCTACTCGGCACAGTAAACCGGTGTGTAGACAGTATAGGCAACAACACCCAGACCCTGTCATGGACATTGCTGCGAATCCTCAGCAGTGCCATGTTCATGACCCACGGCTGGCCCAAAATGTTCGGCGAACAGGCCCAGCCCTTTCTCGGAGGCATGGGCTTCTTTGGCATTGATGTTTACGTCAACATGTTATGGGTGGCCGGCGCGATCGAACTGTTCGGGGGTGCCCTGCTGGTTCTGGGCCTGTTCACCCGATACGTTGCCCTGCTGGCAACCACATTGATGGTCATGGCCTATCTGACCGCGCACCCGGCCTGGTTCCCGACACTGAACAACGGTGAGTTGGCGGCCATGTATTTCCTGGTCTACTTCGCCATTTTTGCCTTTGGACCTGGCAAGATCAGTCTGGACAGTCTGCTTCGTGGCCGAGGCTGAGCCTCATCTTGACGTGTGACCGGTTGCCGTTGTCAGCATGACGACCCACAACGACAGCCGGGTTCACTCAATTATCGCGTGACTTGGCTATTTTGCGGTTTTTACTGATACGCCGTTTTTGGGCTACCTGACGCCCCGACAATCCTTTTTCGTGTTGTACATAGGGGTTGTCATCACTGCGCAGCTCGATCCTGACCGGCGTTCCTTCCAGCTTCAGTACCTTCCGGAAGGTTTTCTCCAGATAACGCTTGTAGGAGTCGGGCAATTTGTCAGTCTGCTTGCCGTGTATCACAATAATCGGTGGATTCTGTCCCCCGGCATGGGCGTAGCGCAACTTGATGCGCCGGCCGTTGATCATTGGCGGCGAATGATCCAGCACCGCATCCTGCAATGTCTTGGTCAGCATATTGGTGCCCAGATCACGTTTCGCAGAATCGTAAGCCACGTGAATGGACTTGTACAGATCGCCCACACCGGTGCCATGCAGCGCCGATATAAAATGAATGGCAGCAAAATCGACGAAGGCAAAACGACGACGAATTTCACTTTTGATCCGCTCTTTCTGCTCGGTGTCAGTGCCGTCCCACTTGTTCAACGCTATGACCAGCGCACGTCCGGTATCCACCACATAACCCAGCAGATGCAGGTCCTGCTCGACAATCCCGGTCCGCGCGTCAGCGACCAGAATCACTACGTTGGCATCCTGGATCGCGGTCAGGGATTTCACCACGGAGAACTTCTCTACTGTCTCGGTGGTTTTACCTCGGCGACGGATGCCCGCGGTATCGATCAGGGTGTAGCGGTTGCCGTGGCGTTCAAACGGAATATAGACACTGTCCCGGGTGGTGCCGGCCTCATCAAATACCACCACACGTTCCTCGCCGAGCATCCGGTTGACCAGTGTGGATTTTCCCACATTGGGACGCCCGGCGATGGCGATTCGAATACCTTCATCGGCACGCTCGTCCTCCGGCACCGGTTCAGGAAAACCCGCCAGCACTGAGTCCAGCAGTTTTTTGATTCCACGACCCTGCGATGCGGTGATCGGAAACACCTGTTCGATACCCAGACCAAAGAAGTCGCCCATGGCAACGTTCTCGTCAATACCGTCTACCTTGTTGACCACCAGATGCGCGGGCTTGCCCAGCTTGCGCAGATGCTCAACAATCTGGGTATCCCCGGGATTCAGACCGGCGCGGCCATCAACCAGCAACAGCACGACATCGGCTTCCTCAATGGCCAGCAACGACTGGGACGCCATCTTGAAATCGATACCTTGTTCGCCACCTTCCAGACCGCCGGTATCGATGACGATATAGGGTTTCTCGCCGCCCTTGCCTTCACCATACTGCCGGTCCCGGGTCAGCCCGGAAAAATCCGCCACAATCGCGTCGCGGCTGCGGGTCAGCCGGTTAAACAGGGTGGATTTACCCACGTTTGGTCGCCCTACAAGGGCCAGTACGGGTTTCATAGAATGTCCAGATAATAAACGCGGCGACCACGCCGCGCAGTGTCAATCAGATGTGTTCAGGGCAGGCTGTAAGCTGACAGCCGACCGCTGTTGCCGTAGACATAGATGGTGCGGCCATCAGCCACAATGGGCGCACGCACGCCGTCACGATCGACGCGGGTGCGGGCGACAAAACTGCCATCAATCTGCGACAGTATATGCAGATAACCTTCAAAATCGGCCACCGCAACAAAGTTGTTGAATGTGGTGGGAGCTGTAATGCGACGCAGCCGCAGCGAGTCATTTTCCCAGACCGTGCGTTCGGTGTTGTTCTGGACCGCATAAACGTGACTGAAGCTGTCGACCCAGTAGATGTTGCCCAGGCCCAATGCCAGGCCGTGGTAGGTTGATCCTGGCAGCCCCCAGACAATACGACCGGTTTGCACGTCCAGGCCCATCAGATTGCCCTGGTAACTGCCCATATACACTACGTTACCCACCACAACCGGGTCACCGTCGATATCGATGATACGCTCGATGTCATAGCGTCCCTGGGGCACGGCAATACGCTCTTCCCACAGCAGGAAACCGTTATTCGCGTCCACCCCGGCCGCGATGCCGCTGCTGAAGCCGGCTATCACGACATTGCCGGAAATCACCGGCTTACTGTTGCCACGTAATGACAGGGCCGGCACAGTGGTTTCATACACCCAGCGCTGCCGGCCGTCAGCCGGTTCCAGGGCAATCAGACGCCCATCAATGGTCTGCACTGCAACCACACGGCCATCACTGGCTGGTGCGGCCAGCACTTCACTGCTGACTGCTGTTTCCCACAACAGCTCACCGGTGCTCTGCTCCAGCGCAAACACCTTGGCATCACGGGTGCCCAGCAACACCATGTCACCTCCGGCACCGACGCCACCGGTAATGGTCTCACCGGTTCTTTCGCGCCACAAGACGTCACCAGAGACCTTGTCTATGGCGTAAACTTCGCCATTCTCGGAAGCAGCGAATATCGTGTCCCCGACTATCACCGGCTGCAGGCGATTATAACGATCGCCCTGGCCATCGCCGACGTTGACACTCCAGTCACGGCGCAGTGAAAACTGTTCGTCAAAGTCGACCAGCTCGGCCGGTTGTTCAGTTTCGTCGCTGGAAAAAATGCTGCAAGCACTCAGCGAGCCAGCGATAACAACAGAAACCAATGTTTTTACGACATAATTCATAATCACGTGCTCGGCGATGGACGCTGTCAGAGGCTGCCTTGCAGCTCAGTGAGTTTCATTTGCAGGATCGGATTACCGGTGGCGGCCGCCAGTGCCGCTTCATACGCCGCCAGTGCCTGCTCCTGTTGACCCTGCGCCATATATATATCGCCACGCAATTCGTCAAATTCCGCACTCAACGCCGAGGCGGCATCAACGCCACCGATGACGGTCAGCGCCCGTTCGGGCTCGTCATTGGCCAGCAACACTCGCCCCAGTCGCAAACGGGCCAGCTGAACCAGGGTTTCGTCTGTGCTGCCAAACAGTCCGCTTTGGGTATTGTCGAGCAACCATTGCAGTTCCTGTTCAGCAGTGGCCAGGTCACCTGCCTCTACAGCCAACCGCGCACCAAAAAGGGCGCCGTAAAGGGCGTAAACACTGTCGGCATGTTCGCCCTTCAGCGTTGCTACCAGCGCACGGGCCGGCTCACGATTGGCCTCGGCTACCGTTTCGCCAGGCTGCGTTACCATCAGTTGCGACAATTGGTCGTATACAGCCGATGCTGCGGCCGCTGAACGGGTCTGGCTACCCTGCCAGGCCTGCCAGCCGAAATAGACCAGCGCGACAGCAGCAATACCGATAGCAATCGAACGACCACTCTCCCGCCACCAACGTTTGAGCGACTCTAAACTTTCTTCTTCTTCGGTACTTAAAGCCACAAACAGCTCCTGTCTGAATTTACTGATCGTTACTGGTTCTGCGTCAGCGCAGAACCTGCCATTATGTCTGATTGACAGCAGGCAGGCATCGTGTCGTACTGCCTGATCCGTGTCAAGTCGCCGTCGCCAGTACTCCGGCCACGGCCGTAATCGCCACTGTCTCGCTTCGACCTTCGTCGTCCAACTGGCGCAGCCGCACGGTCTGCTCACCTGATTCGGGCGCCGGGTCGATAATCACCGCAATCCGGGCGCCACTATTATAGGCTTTCTTGAGCTGACTGTTGAACTTGCCACCACCGCAATGACTCATTATACGGACACCGGGCAGGGCTGTGCGCAGCTGCTCGGCCAGTGTCAGCACCTGCTCGGCACTTACGCCATCGGAAGCCAGCACCGTCACATCGAGAACCTGATGCACCGCTTCGGGCAGCTGACCGGCCGCTTCAAGCAGCAGCACCAGACGCTCCATGCCAAAAGCCAGCCCGACCGCCGGCGTGCCGCGTCCGCCCAGTTGAGCGACCAGCGAATCATAGCGACCACCGGCACACACGGTACCCTGCGCGCCCAGTTCGTCGGTAATCCACTCGAACACCATATTGTTGTAGTAATCCAGACCTCGCACCAGACGCGGATTTTCGACAAACACCACCTGATTGGCACGCAGCAACTGTTTCAGTTCTTCATAATGCGAGCTGGTCTCCGGGCTGACAAATTCAACCAGCGTCGGCGCACTGGCCAACAGCGCTTGCGTGGACGGTACTTTACTGTCCAGCACCCGCAAGGGATTGCTATGCAGGCGGCGGCGACTGTCTTCGTCCAGATCAGCCTCATGCTGTTGCAGAAACGCGGTTAACGCCGCACCAAACGCTTTGCGGTCGGCGGCGGTACCAATATTGTTGATCTCCAGCCGCACACTCCGGGTCAGGCCCAGCGCACGCCACAGCGCCGCTGAAATCAGGATGATCTCGGCATCAATATCCGGCCCGGACATGCCAAAACTCTCAATGCCCACCTGATGAAACTGGCGATACCGGCCTTTCTGGGGCCGCTCATGGCGGAACATCGGGCCGCGATACCATAGGCGCTGCTGCTGGTTATACAATAGCCCATGTTGTTCGGCAGCGCGTACGCAGCCTGCCGTGCCTTCGGGACGCAGACTCAGCTCATCGCCATTGCGGTCGGCAAAACTGTACATTTCCTTTTCGACTATGTCTGTCACTTCCCCAATGGAGCGTTTGAAAAGCTGTGACTGTTCCAGCACGGGAAAGCGAATTTCGCGGTATCCGTAGGCCTGCACCAACCGCTGCGTGACCTGTTCAATGTATTGCCAGGTGGGAGTTTCCGTCGGGAGAATGTCGTTCATCCCGCGGATTGCCTGTATTTTACTCATATCCGTCGTGTACTCATCGTTATTCTTTTGGTGTGCTAACCGCGCGCAATAATGCCACTCGGGGCCTGTTCGGCTTCCGCCTGCTGTTTTTCGGCCACACGCGCCCGCACCATGGCCTCCAGTTCATCAACCAGGCGGGCATTGTCAATCTTGTGATGCGGCTTGCCATGGACATAGGCCAGGTTGTGCGGACTGGCGCCCGTCAATCCGATCTCGGCTACCTTGGCTTCGCCAGGACCGTTGACGATGCAGCCGATAACAGCCACATCGACCGGCGTAATAACATCTTCCAGTCGCGACTCAAGTTCATTGACCACGGAAATCACATCAAAATTCTGCCGTGAACAGCTCGGACAGGCTACCAGGTTGACGCCTTTGCTGCGCAACCCCAGACTTTTCAGAATATCAAAGCCAACACGAATTTCCTCGACCGGATCTGCCGCCAGTGAAATACGGATGGTGTCACCAATGCCTTCCATCAGCAGGGCGCCCAGTCCGACCGCCGACTTGACCGTGCCCGAGCGCAGCCCCCCTGCTTCGGTAATACCCAGATGCAAAGGCTGGTCGATTTGCCCGGCCAGCTGTCGATAGGCTTTAAGCGTCATAAAGATTTCGGATGCCTTCAGGCTGATCTTGAAGTCCTGAAAATCGAGTTTGTCCAGAATATCAATCTGCGTCAGTGCCGATTCCACCATCGCTTCAGCGCAAGGTTCGGGGTATTTGCGCAGCAGCACCTTGCCCAGCGAGCCGGCGTTGACGCCAATGCGCAAGGGAATGCCCTTGTCGCGCGCGCAATCGATAACGGCGCGAATACGCTTTTCGCTGCCAATATTGCCCGGATTGATACGCAGACAATCAACGCCGTACTCAGCCACCCTGAGCGCAATCTTGTAGTCAAAATGGATATCGGCCACCAGCGGCAGACTGACACGCTGACGAATGGCGCGGAAGGCCTCGGCTGCCTCCATGGACGGCACTGACACTCTGACAATATCGGCACCCACATCCGCCAGACGCTGAATCTGCGCGACGGTTGCTTCCACATCACAGGTTTCTGTATTGGTCATGCTCTGCACCGAAATCGGTGCCCCGCCACCCACAGGAACGTTGCCCACCATAATGCGGCGCGACTGACGGCGGATAATCGGAGATGTTGTCAACATAATGAGCTCACAGCGCAGGTCTCAACAAGGATTTTAATAACGGGCTATCGCAGCATATCCTTTACAGGCCGATATTCAGTCTCACCGAATTGTCGGCCTTGATATTACTGCTGAAATCGGTTTGACGGCCATTAAAACTTAGTGTCACACCCGGCGCATTATCCAGCACAATGGAAAACGGCGCAGTACCCTGCACGGACAATTGCTCACCGGACAGATGCACATCGCGATAGCTTTCGTCGCCACCGCGATGTTCGATCTCTACGGCACTGTCCTGCGCAAAAATCAGTTGTAGCTGATCATCACCGGGCCAGGTCAGCGTCGTCAGACCGGCCACCTCGTTAACGTCTGTTGCGACAGCTGCATCGGTCGTCGGCGTCGCATCAAACACGGGCATGGCATCAATTGTACCGGCGTCGATGTTACCCGTCATACTGCCCGCTTCGCGCTCCATGTCAGCACTGGCAGTATCGGAATCGTTACCGCTACTGAGCAGCCAAAGGACGATAGCAACAACAACAAACGCGACACCAGAGAAAATGATCCATGGGCGGTTCTTGTCCATGCGCCGACGGGCATGGCGCTTGATAGCTTCTTCCTTGCGTGCCAGTTTGTGAGTGGTAAACTCGCGATAAATTTCCAGCATCTGGTCCGGATCGAGGCCCAGCAGTCTCGCGTAGGAACGAATATACCCTTTGACGAACACATCACCCGGCAGCTTGTCGTAACTGTCTGATTCCAGCGCCCGCACGTAGTGCATGGTCAGATTCAGCTCGTCAGCCACATGCTGCAGGGACAGTTCCAGAGTCTCCCGCTGGGCCAGCAACAAACTGCCTGGCGTGGTGCGCACATTCTCGACAGCGGCCTCGGGGCCAGTCTCGTCCACTGGTTGCCCGGCTATTTTGTCTTCGTAGGCGCTGTTGTTCTCATCGGTCATATCGTTCTCTAGGATCCGGTTTGGCGGGCAATGATGTCACTGCTTTCGACCGCTGCCCGGCGATAACGTTCACTACGGCGGGTCTGATCGGCCACTTCGCCTACCAATTGACCACAGGCCGCGCCAATATCATCGCCACGCGTGGTCCGCACCGTCACTGTATATCCGGCATCCAGCAAAATCTGCCTGAAGTTGGACACCGATGAATTGCTTGGGCGACGGTAATCAGACTGCGCAAACGGATTGAACGGAATCAGGTTTATCTTGCACGGAAAGTCCTGCAAAAGCGCGGCCAGTTCCCGGGCATGCTGGCGATGGTCATTAACGCCGGCTATCAGTGTGTATTCGATGATCGGTACCCGCTTGTCGGGCAGACTGGCCATATAGTCAGATACGCTTTTGAGCAGCATCTGAATCGGGTATTTGCGATTGACCGGCACTATCTGGTTGCGCAACTCGTCATTGGGCGCGTGCAGGGAAATCGCCAGCGAGGCATCGGTATAATCTTTCAGGCGGTTGATGGCTGGCACGACACCCGCCGTACTGATGGTGACCCGGCGCTTGGACAGACCGTACGCGTTATCTTCCATCATCAGGCTCAGGCCATCCATAACATTGTCAAAATTCAGCAGGGGCTCACCCATGCCCATCATGACAATATTGCTGACCATTCGGTTCATCTTGCCTTCGCCGCGCTTGGCCGTCGCAAAACCGCCCAGGCGATGATTGGCCCACCATAACTGACCAATGATTTCTGCCGTGGTCAGATTGCTGTTGAAGCCCTGCTTGCCGGTTGCGCAAAAACTGCAATCCAGTGTGCAGCCGGCCTGTGAGGATATACACAGCGTTCCGCGCGTTGCTTCCGGGATAAACACGGTCTCTACCCGGCTGCCGCTGGCGACTTCAACAATCCACTTGTAGCAGCCGTCGCTGGCCAGGTGTTCATCAACAATCCTGGGCAAGCGGACTTCGGCACCGGCCTGCAATTTTTCGCGAAGCCCTTTGCTGACGTCAGTCATAGCGGCAAAATCCGTGACACCGCGCTGGTGGATCCACTTCATTACCTGCACGGCACGAAACGGTTTTTCATCCATGGACTGGAAGTAAGCCTGCAACTTGGGCAGGCTCATTCCCAGTAAATTGATTTTCTCAACCGTTTCACTCATGACGTCACTCCTGGTAGACCTGGGTCATACTGATACCGACCATGGTCTGGCGCTGCCGTTCAGCGCGGACAGATTTCTTCGGCTTTGAAGAAGTAGTCGATTTCACGGGCGGCAGACTGCGCAGAATCGGAACCGTGTACCGCGTTGGCATCAATAGACACGGCAAAATCGGCGCGAATAGTACCGGCGTCGGCATCAGCCGGATTGGTGGCACCCATCAGCTCGCGGTTTTTGGCAACCGCGCCCTCGCCTTCCAGCACCTGCACCATGACTGGGCCTGAGGTCATGAATGCGATCAGATCCTTGAAGAAACCACGCTCTTTGTGCTCAGCATAAAAACCGCCGGCGGTCTCATCAGTCAGCTGTACCATTTTGGCAGCAACAATACTCAGGCCGGCTTTTTCGAAGCGGGAGTAGATCTCGCCGATCACGTTCTTGCCTACTGCATCGGGTTTGATAATCGATAATGTACGTTCTTTAGCCATTGTTTCGCTCCACAGCCTGTTACTGGTATAAAAGGCGCGCATTATACTGGCTTATGGCAGGTAATTCTACAGCAGTGCACTGTAACAATGCGTGATAACGCCACAGATGCTGCAACTAACCTTCGATATCCGGCACGTTAGGGGCTTTTCAGGCCTGAGCGCGGGCAAGTGGTCGCAGATGTTCGAGTGTGCGGACCAGGCTTTCCAGTGCTGTGTCGATGTCCTGCGCAGTGCTGAACCGGCCAAAGGAGATGCGCAGTGCACTTTGCGCCATGTCATCATCCACGCCCATGGCCTTTAGTACATAGGAGGGTTCCAGTGTCGCCGACATACAAGCCGACCCGGACGATACGGCGATCTGGCGCAGCGCCAGCAGCAGTGACTCGCCATCCACACCGGCAAAACCAAGATTGACGATGCCCGGCACGCCACCGGTGGCCTGACCATGCAGCTGCCAGCCCGATACCTGAGACAATCCAGCCATAAGCTGATCACGGAGACCGTGTAGGCGCACGGATTCTTCCGGCAACTGTGTTTTTGCCAGCCGGAATGCCTGCCCCATGCCCACCAGCTGATGCGTGGGCAACGTGCCCGAGCGCAGGCCACGTTCATGACCACCACCATGCATCTGTGCGGCCAGTTGCGCGCGGGGATCGCGACGCACAAACAGCGCCCCGACACCCTTGGGGCCGTAGACCTTGTGGGCTGAAAGCGACATCAGATCAACCGGCAATTCGGCCAGGTCAACGGGCAGCTTGCCGGCCCCCTGTGCGGCATCAACATGCAGCAACACATCGTGCTGGCGGGTGATGGCACCTATGGCCGCCAGATCATTCACACTGCCGGTTTCATTGTTAACATGCATCAGGCTGACCAGTATGGTGTCCGCCCGGATAGCCGCGGCGACACGCGCCGGATCAATACTTCCGTCAGCTTCAGGGTTCAGGTAGGTGACCTCAAAGCCCTTCTGCTCCAGATAATGACAGCTGTCCAGCACAGCCTTGTGTTCAACGCGGGAGCTGATGATGTGGCGACCCTTGTTGGCATGGAATTCCGCCACGCCCTTGATGGCCAGGTTATCAGCTTCGGTGGCACCCGATGTCCAGACTATTTCCCGCGGATCGCAGTTAATCAGGTCGGCGACGTCACGGCGGGCATTCTCGACCAGTTCTTCGGCCTGCCAGCCAAACAGATGTGAGCGCGAGGCCGGATTGCCAAACGTGCCTGACAGCGTCAGGCATTGCGCCATGGCTTCGGCGACCCGGGGATCAACCGGTGTGGTAGCGGCATAATCCAGATATACCGGCAATTGCATATTACCCCCCGCGGATCACCAGCTCACGCCTTTCGTCCTGGCTGTGCGCCACAGCCTTGACTTCATGGCGCTGCATCAAATCAGCCAGTGAAATACTCCGCAAAAAATCGTTGATTTGCGCACTAAGGTCTTCCCACAGGTGATGAGTCAGACAGATCTCTCCCTGCTGACAATTCCCCTGCCCCTGGCACTTGGTGGCATCCACAGACTCATCAACTGCGTCAATGATGTCAACTATGGCGATCGCCATGGTGTCCCGGCCCAGCCGGTAACCGCCGCCGGGGCCGCGCACACTCTGAACCAGCCCGTGCCTTCGCAGCCGCGCAAACAACTGCTCCAGGTACGACAGGGAGATGTCCTGGCGCAATGAGATATCGGACAGTGTCACCGGTTCCGGATCCCCATGAATGGCCAGATCCAGCATGGCGGTGACAGCATAGCGACCTTTGGTTGTCAAACGCATGGATTGCCTGCCGACATTAGCTTAAGTAACAAGGATTATGGAATACCACAGTATTTTAATCAACTATTAGCCCGGAATGGCGCAATCTATCATCGCCCGGCATGGTAGACTGTGCCCTATGATAGATCTTCACTCCCACACCTGGTTTTCCGATGGCCTGCTCAGCCCGCAGGCGCTCGTGCAGCGGGCCGCTGAGCTTGGCATACGGCAGCTGGCAATCACTGACCATGACAGTGTGGCGGCGCACCGGCGCCTTGCCCCAATAGATATCCCCACCGACCTGCAACTGATAGCCGGCGTCGAGATATCGACGCTGTGGGACAATCGTGAAATCCACATCGTCGGACTGTTTGTGGACATTGATGACGCACCGTTTAACAGCCTGCTGCAGCGTCAACAGGAAAAACGCCGGCAACGCGCGCTGGATATCGGCGTCAAGTTGCAGAAAGCCGGTATTACGGGCCTGGAAGACTACCTGACAGCACTGCCATGTGAAGCGATCAGCCGCAATCATATAGCCGATTTCCTGATCGAGGGCGGCCACGCTACCAGCAAGCAACAGGCCTTCAGTAAACATCTGGGCAAACGCGGACGTTTCCACAGCACCGCCGACTGGTGCAGTATCAGTGAGGCGGTGACGGCCATCAGGGCGGCCAACGGCATCGCTGTGGTAGCACATCCGGATCGGTACAAGCTGAACAGGGTAAAGCTGCGTCGATTGCTGGCCGAATTTAGCGAAGCCGGCGGTGATGCCCTGGAAGTGAGCTACTCAAATCTGCATCCGGACAAGATGAAGGTTCTGGCAGATTTGTGTTGCGAGATGAGTATGTGGGCTTCTGTGGGTTCAGACTTTCATACCCCGCACACAACCTGGATGGATCTGGGCAGGGTCCGGAAACTGCCTGCCCATTGCGAGGATCGGGCCCTATGGCTGCACCCGCGCTGGGAAACCACTGACCAGGGCGGGCCGACAGACTAACGGCGCTTCATCGCCGCTACCAGCCCCTTGAAAATGTCCATCAGTGTTTCATGCTTGTAGTCAGTGAATTCGCCGGCATCCATGAACATGCCATGCTCCGGGCAGGCCTCATACTCCAGGTGTGGTTGGCGGGAATCATTTACCTTCAGCATGGCTTTTTGACAGCGCGGGCACTGAATATCGCGAACCCGATTGTAGGTTTTGCCGATGCGAGGATCCCCGCTGTCGAGGAAATCCGACATCCAGGATGACTTGAGCTGCTCCGCCTCGCCATTATCGAACCAAAGTCCGTGGCAACTGGAGCATTGATCAATCACTACCGAGCCATGCAGCGTTTCGACTGATCGCTCGATCATCCTGGCGTTACATTTCGGACATTCCATCTTATTCTCCTTACGGCGCCGCTGCATGGGTGCAATATCCACACAACAGGTGCTTCAGCCTCTGGTTTTTATACGCCTGACCTGCGCCGATCATTCTATAAGATAATTAACCGCCGTAACAGACTCGGCCCGAAAAATCAGAAGTCGTAACTGACTGCGCGGCTGCGTAAATCTCCGGGTTGCAGATCACCGCGCTGACAGGCGAGCAGATCCGCCTTGTCGAATACGTGTACCCGATCCGGTCGTCGCCCATCACCGGCCTGTGCGCCCAGCCCGGTCAGCATCACGGTCAGATGCTCGTCTGCCGGCAGCGTCCGTAGCCCGGCGGCATAGTCACATAGCACCATGAATACCTGTTCTTCCAACGCCAGAACGTCCCGCTGCCATTGCGCCAGCCGCTCCGCCCGCAGCGCTTCGTTGCGCTGCTCCAATGCTCGGGCCTGCTCGGCGATCTGTTCACGCAGGGCCGCAACCTGGACCTCAAGCTGCTCTCGTGCCTGCTCCCAGCCAGCCCGCACTTCTTCGCTGGGTATGACGTCAGCCTGAGCCGCCCGCTCGCGGATCTCGCGCCGCAACGCCTCAGCCTCCACCAGGTGCTGCCTGAGCTGTGTGCGTAGCGCTTGCATCTGCTGATTCATACGCTCCGCGGTCTCCGGGTCCATATCACTCAGGTTGCTGAGGTTTTGCACCGAGGCTGCCGCCGATGTCAGTGCCCGCTCGATTTCCGGCAGATCCAGCAGGGCTGACAATTGCTGCATCTGCTCACGATAAAATGCTGCAATCTCGTCGCTGCGCAAGGACATCGCCATACTTTCACGCAGTTCGTCAAAATCCGGCCGGGCCACAAGTCCGCTGCTCATCAGATCACCCAGCTGCGAGGAGAGTTCCTCCAGCGCGCTGTTTAGTGACTGCATGCTGGCGGCGCTGCGGTAACTCTGCAAGGGCGTAACCAATTCCAGCACGATGCCCTGCCCGGCCAGGTAAGATCCCTGAACATCGCCCGCACGGGGACTAAACATGCCGCGGCGCTCGTTAAACCCCAGAGTCTCACGCAGGACCCCACTGAAGACGTCAATGCTGCGGCGCATTTCCTCAAGCTGTTCATCATTCGGGGCCTGTGCGATGGCCGGTACGCCGGGCACGCTTAAAGCCATTGTCAGGGCAAACATTCCCGCCCATCTATTCCTGCGATGCCTGTTCATAACAAGTCCTCTGTGAAGGTTGGTGCATTCGGGGCCGTCATGCCGGCTCAGGGCAGGTCACCCTGGTATTGCACATAGCTGGCGAGCTGCTGCACGGAATTGACGGTCTGATAATCCCTGTCCAGCAGTTGCTGAAAGCCGGCCTCCATGCGTTGAATATCCAGTTCGCGCTGCTGTTCAAACCAGTCTGCCAACTGCACCAGCGTATCTGCAGTACTATCACCAAACTCGCCTAGAGCAACCTCCAGCATCTGTTCGGTCTGTTGCTGCTGTCTGTCGGCATACGCTGTCATATAGGCATCCAGCTGCTGCAATTGCGCCTCGCCGGAAGTATTGCCAAAGCTGAGTTGCCAGCCCTGCTCGGTCACATTAAGGCGGGTCTGCGTCAGCACGGCCACCGACAAAATCAGCGAGGCTGCCAGCGGGATCCAGCGACCGGCATCTCGCCAGGACAGGCCAGCGTGGCGCTTTGGCAACGGCTGCCGGTGTGTTTGCGCAGCATGGGCCTGGGCGTGAACATAGGCATGACTACGATCCCACTCCGGCACGGATTCGTGCTGCCATTGCAACAGCGCGTCCTGCGCTGGTGTCAGCCGGGCAATCTCGGCCCGGCACTCCGCACACATCGCCAGGTGTTGCTGCACCGTTTGGCGCGCCTGGGATGATAAGCGGGAATCAAAATGGTCAGCGACTATCTCAGGGGTCTGGTGACAGCTCATGGTGTCCCTCCATCAACGCTCTGAGTTTTTTCAGAGCTGAATAAAACCGGGTTTTGGCCGTGTTGGCAGATATGTCCTGCATCATTGCGATTTCGTCAAAGGTCATGGACTGGAACACCTTCAACTCCAATATCAAACGTTGTTCCGGGCTCAATGTCTGCAGCAACAACTGCAGACCAGCATTACTTTCAGCGTCCATGGCCAGGGCCTGCGGACCGGTATCAACGCCCTGGTCGTCGGGCCAGTCTTCCGGATCGTCGGGCAGCGCCTGGTCCTTGACCGGATTGGCACGACGTCGGCGGGCAAGATCAACAGCCTTGTTATGGGCAATACGAAACAGCCAGCTGATGAATTGCGATTCACCGCGAAACCGCGCCAGATTACGGTATACGCCCAGAAAAACATCCTGCATCAGATCCATGGCATCGTCACGATTGCCGGTCAGGCGCAGACTGTAATTGTAGACGCGGCCCTCATAGCGACGCACAAGCGCTTCCCAGGCTTGCAGAGATCCGTTCAGGGCATTCGCGATCAACTCGTTGTCGTTTTCCATGGTGTTGTTATCTTTGTCGCGGCTGCGGGCAAAATAGTTTGTTTGCAGAGTTTGCCTGTGATCAGGCGGAAAGGGAATCGGAGGTCTGGGGAGAGAGGACTGACAGAAAGGACGGGCGGATGCAGGATGCCCCGGCCGGGATCATCCTGCATAAACCAGGGAGATGCATCAGGCCGCGTTGCGCTGCCTGGACTCCTCAATCAACTGGCTGGCCGCACGTAAAAGTGCGTTCAGCGACGAGCTGACGATATCACGGCTAATGGCGACACCGGTGTAGCGCTGCAGACCATTCTTCAATTGGATATAGGTGACAGCTTCCGCATCTGCACCCTGGCCCAGGGCGTGCTCACCGTATTCCATGATTTCGAAATCAATGTCGGTGGCCTCCTTGATCGCCTCGACAAATGCGTCCATGACGCCGTCACCTTCGCCGCGGATATCCAGGGTCTGTTCAAAAACCTGAAGGCTGGCCGTGAAAGTTTCGCGTTCGCCGGTCTTGGCAAAATTGAAGCTGTCCAGTATCACGGACTGCTGATCATTCAGGTAGGTGGCCTTGAACAGCGTCCAGATCTTGTCCGCCGCAATTTCCTGACCGGTCGTTTCAGCTTCCTTCTGGATCACACGACTGAAGTCAATCTGTAACCAGCGCGGCAGATTAAAGCCAAATTTACTCTGCAGTACATAGGCAACACCGCCCTTGCCGGACTGACTGTTGACCCGGATGACGTCCTGATACGTGCGACCCAGGTCACGCGGGTCGATGGGCAGGTAGGCAATCTCCCAGATACTGCCTTCCTGGTACATATCAAGACACTTCTTGATGGCGTCCTGGTGGCTGCCGGAAAAGGCGGTGAACACCAGGTCACCGGAGTAAGGTTGCCTTGGGTGTACATCAATCTGCGTGCAGGCCTTGACCACGGTGACGATCTTGTCCATATCACTGAAATCCAGTGTCGGATCGATACCCTGGCTGTACATGTTCATCGCCATCACCACGATATCCATGTTGCCGGTACGCTCACCATTACCCAGCAAGGTACCTTCTACCCTGTCAGCGCCGGCCATGACCGCCAGCTCGGCAGCGGCTACCGCACAACCACGATCGTTATGAGTGTGCAGGCTGACGACAACAGCCTCGCGCCTGCTGACATGACGACAGAAGTATTCAACCTGGTCAGCAAATACATTGGGAGTGGACATTTCCACAGTTGCCGGCAGGTTGATGATAACTTTTTTGTCGACGGTCGGCTGCCAGACATCAATAACGGCATTACACACTTCAACCGCAAAATCCACTTCGGTGCCAGTAAAACTTTCCGGCGAGTATTGGAAATGCCAGTCAGTTTCCGGTGCTTTTTCGGCGTGTTCCTTCACCACTCTTGCGCCGGCAACGGCAATATCGATGATGCCCTGTCTGTCGGTCTTGAATACTTTTTCGCGCTGCACCACCGAGGTTGAGTTGTAGACGTGAACAATGGCACGTCTGGCGCCCTTGAGCGATTCATAGGTACGCGCTATCAGTTCGGGGCGCGCCTGGGTCAATACCTGTATGGTGACATCTTCGGGAATCCGGTCCTCCTCAATCAGGTAACGCACAAAATCGAAATCAGGCTGCGACGCGGCCGGAAAACCCACCTCGATTTCCTTGAAGCCAACTTCAAGCAACAGGTCAAACATCTGTTTCTTCTGGCTGACTGACATGGGCTCAATCAACGCCTGGTTGCCATCACGCAGATCCACGCTACACCACCGGGGCGCTACCCGGATCACCTGATCCGGCCAGGTGCGATCGGTCAACGCCACCGGCGCAAACGGCACGTATTTCTGATGGTTGAAGCGGTTGTGTTCGGACATGCTGCCACCCTCTATCTGGAACCGGCTATCTTGGCCAATACTGTTGTAATCTTGATGTACTCTTACTTGCTGTCATCCTGTCACTGTCATCAGCAAAATCTGCATGAGCTTTCTGGATTCCCCATCGTTTGTGGCGTCAGGGTGGCAGCTCAGGTCAAGTCCGCAGGGTAAGCGGAAGACTTAAGTCTGGCCAATTGGTGGTAACCGTGTCCAGATTGCTCAAGTTTGCAAGATCTTGCGATGACGACTGGTCATGGCCCGGGGCCACTCTGGCGGGATCTGATTCATCTGTTGAAGAGCAGATCCGCCTGGGCCATCAGGTTGATGCATAGAATAGGGAAACCATCGTAGTGATTCCACTCATAATTTGCGAATATATTGTATTATTTTGACAGCTTCCACTACCAGCTGTATATTTTATAGCATTATTAACCATTCCTACCCATTTAACCGAGATATCCCATGGATCTGGACAAGCTCGATCGACGCATTTTGCGCGAATTACAGCTGGACGGCGGTATCACCAATGCGGAACTTGCGGAACGCGTGGGCCTGTCAGCCACACCGTGCACACGACGTGTCAAACGCATGCAGGACGAAGGACTTATCCAGGGTCAGGTAATAGTGCTTAACCCTTCGCATCTGGGTCTCAAGCTCAGTGCGCTGGTGCAGGTGAGCATGGACAGGCATACGCCGGATCGCTTTGAACGCTTTGAGGCCGAGATCCGCAAACACCCAGAGGTGATCGAATGCCTGCTGATAACCGGCCAGTCTGCCGACTATCAGCTCAAGGTCATCGTGCCGGATATGGACGACTACCAGGAGTTCCTGTTGAACACGCTGACCCGGATTGAGGGCGTCGCCGATGTCCATTCCAGCTTCATCCTGCGCAAGGTCCTGGACACTACTGCGCTGCCCCTGCATCACCTGAAGTAATGGGGAGGCATAAAGGGGACGGAGGGATTTAGCGGGCTAAATCCCTCCGTCCCCTTTACCAGTCCCTTTTACCACCTCAGAAAAAGTGTTTTACCTTGTCCTTGTAGGAGCGGCTCATTTTCAGCGAAGTGCCGCAGCTCAGCGTCAGGTGAAATTCGCCATTTATGTGCGACGATACCTTCTCCACTCTGTCCAGATTGACGATAGTTGACCTGTGCACACGCTGAAACAGGGTTGAATCCAGCTGGGACTCCAGCTCTTTCATGGTAGTGCGCATGATATGAGTGTCACCTTTGACATGTACACACATATAGTCGCCGGCAGCATCAATCCAGTCGATGTCCCGGATAGGTACGAAGGTAGTTGACGCACCGTCCTTGATCGCCAGTTTTTCGCAGGTTTCAACCGGATTTTCACCACTGCGCAGCAACTCCGCCACAGCCTGTTCGGATTTGCCGGTCAGGCTGATGACGATATCAAGCAGCAGTTTTTTCTCGTCCTCGCCACGGTCGTTCTGCAAGCGTTGCCGCGCTTTGTTTACTGCCATCTTCAGGCGTTCAAGCTCAATGGGCTTAAGCAGATAGTCTACCGCGTGAATTTCAAAGGCGTTGACCGCATATTCGTCATAGGCGGTGACAAAAATGATCAGCGGCATATTGTCCTGCTGCAGTCTTTCAACCACCTCAAATCCTGTCATCCCGGGCATCTGGATATCAAGAAACACCAGGTCTGGCGTCAGTTCGGCAATGGCCTGCAGGGCCTCCCGGCCGTTCTGGCAGTCCCTAACTACCTCGACATTCTCCAGCTCCTGCAAGCGCAGGGCCAGCCCCTGTCGGGCCAGCGCTTCGTCATCAACAACAACGGCGCGAATTGTCTGCTTTGAATCATCTTGTTTCATAAGGAATCATTACCATGACCTGAAAACCCCTGGGCTCGCGCTCTGACAGTACAAGCTTGTGGGCATCTCCGTAAATTTCCTGCAGTCGGTCCCGGATATTCTTCAACCCCACACCAATCGAGGTCGGGTGACTGACAGAACCTGGGCCATCATCGGCCACTGTAATACAAAGCTGGTTATTTTCACACTTGCAGGCACTGACCCAGATGGTACCGCCCTCTTCACTGCGTGCAATAGCGTGTTTTATCGAATTTTCCACCAATGGTTGCAGAATCATGCTCGGCACCAGCGCTTTTTCGGTGCCGGGGGCCAGGTCGACTTTGATGCTCAGACGCTCCTCGAACCGGACTTTTTCTATATCCAGATACAAATTCAGGGAACCCAGCTCATGATCCAGGTCCACCTTGTCCAGCGGGTCGTGCTCCAGCGAGTAGCGCAAAAACTTACTGAGCCGGGTGACCATATTATTCGCCTGGTCGGTGGACTTGACCAGAATCAACGTGGAGATGGCGTTGAGCGTATTGAACAGAAAGTGCGGATTCAACTGGTAGCGCAGCATACGCAATTGCGCTTCGTGCGCCAGGGCCTCGGAGCGCAGACTTTTTTCCTTCTCATGCTGAAATAACTGATAGTACTTGATGCAGAAATACATCACGCTCCAAATCAGCAAAATCGACATGGAGATGGGCACCATGCTGGTGAAGCTTACCCAGCCATAACCGGTCAGATCAACGCTGGCGCCGAACTCGGAATCAGTAATCAGCACTTTCAGGGGTCGCCATGTCTGGGAAGCGACCCAACATCCCAATACCACGGCAACAATACGGACAAACACCATCTGCTCCCACACCGCGCGATACAGGAAACGCAGGCCTGACGTCAGGGCCATGCCAATGGCGGCATCGAGTAAAAAAACACTGATGCGCTCCACCATATACTCGGCGGGGACAAAGGTCAGGTCACGCAATACCAGCATGACCACCCAGGTGCCCCAGCCCAGAAGCTGAAACAACCAGAATTGCACTTCCCTGCGTATGGTCTGCGTACGGATGCTCATGGCATCTTGCGGTAAAGGGGACGGAGGGATTTACGCGTAAATCCCTCCGTCCCCTTTACCGCCGCCTGTCCGTTACGGAAGCAGGTGCGCGACACCATCGCGTTCCTCGCCCAGTTCCTTCTCGGTCTTGCTCATCAGGTCACGGCTGAAATCGTTGATGTCCAGTCCCTGCACAATCGTATACTGACCGTTTTCACAGGTCACCGGGAAGGAATAGATCAGCCCCTCGGCGATACCGTAGCTGCCATCGCTGTGAATACCCATGCTGACGATCTTGCCGTTGGTGCCCAACGCCCAGTCACGCATATGCTCGATTGCCGCATTGGCCGCCGACGCTGCACTGGACAGACCACGCGCCTTGATGATGGCGGCGCCACGCTGCTGAACATTGGGGATAAAGGTGCTGGTCAGCCAGTCCTGATCGACCAGATCGGTCGCTTTTTTGCCGGCAACTGTTGCGTGGTGAACATCCGGGTACTGCGTAGCCGAGTGGTTGCCCCAGATGATCATGCCATCGACATCCGTGCTGTGCTTGCCGGTTTTGTCGGCCAGTTGTGCGATAGCGCGGTTATGGTCCAGACGGGTCATCGCGGTAAACTGGCCGGGCTTCAGGTCCGGTGCATTGCGATAGGCAATCAGGGCATTGGTGTTGGCGGGGTTTCCGACCACCAGCACTTTCACATTGCGACTGGCGTGATCATTGATGGCCTTACCCTGCACTGAGAAGATGGCGGCGTTGGCGGCCAGCAGATCCTTGCGCTCCATGCCCGGGCCACGAGGACGTGCGCCGACCAGCAGACAGTAATCGGCGTCCTTGAACGCCACATTGGGGTCATCGCTCTGCACAATGCCCTGAACCAGCGGGAATGCGCAGTCTTCCAGCTCCATGACGACACCTTTCAGTGCTTCCAGGGCTGGCGTGATTTCCAGCAGCTGCAGGATTACCGGCTGATCTTTTCCCAGCATTTCACCTGATGCGATTCTGAACAGCAATGAATAACTGATTTGTCCTGCTGCTCCGGTGACAGCGACGCGAACGGGTGCTTTTGCCATGATAAAACCCTTATAAAGTCCAAGTTGATGGTAATACGTGAAGAATTTAGGGGCCAGAGTATACCACTACCGGATAAACATGGCATCGCCATAGCTGAAGAAGCGGTAGCGCTGATCAATGGCCTGTTGGTAGGCCGCCATGATGCGCTCGCGCCCGGCAAATGCGCTGATCAGCATCATCAGCGTTGACCGTGGCAAATGGAAATTGGTGATCATCGCGTCCACGACCTGGAACTGATAGCCTGGATAGATAAAAATGTCGGTTTCACCCTCATAGGGCTGCAGCCCTGCTTCAGCAGCGTTGTCGCCTTTCAGTGCCGCAGACTCCAGACTGCGTACCGACGTCGTCCCCACCGCAATCACCCGACCGCCGCGCTGATGGCAGGCATTTACCTGCGCGCAGACCTCCGCCGATACCTGTATCCACTCACTGTGCATTTTGTGGTCCTGCACGTCATCAACCCGCACCGGCTGAAATGTGCCCGAGCCGACATGCAGCGTCACAAATGCCATCTCAACGGATTTTTCCCGCAGTTCACCGAGCAGGGCCTCATCAAAATGCAGTCCGGCAGTGGGCGCCGCGACCGCGCCGGGATGCCGTGCATATACGGTCTGGTAGCGGCTCTGATCCAGCACCTCATCCTGCCGGTCAATATAGGTTGGCAGCGGCATATGGCCGACCCTGGCGAGCGCGTCAACCAGGGGTTCGTCGCAGAAGAAGCGCAAACGGTAGAAACTGTTTTTGCGGCCCAGAATCTCGGCTTCTAGGACATGTTCGCCATTCGGGGAGCGCAACAACAGGCGTAATCCTGCGGGCCGCGCGTTGCTGGCTCTGACATGGGCAATCGCCTCATTTGCAGAGACCAGCCGCTCAATCAGTACTTCCACGAACCCGCCAGTATCGCTACGTGTACCCAGCAGCCTTGCCGGCAAAACCCGGGTATCGTTAAACACCAGCAAGTCCTGTGCGTTAATCAGCTGCACGATATCGCTGAAGGTGCGGTGCGCGACTGCTCCACTGCCACGATCCAGGCACAACAGCCGACTGCTGCTGCGACTGGCCAGAGGATAGTGGGCGATCAGCTGATCGGGTAGCTCGTAGTCAAAATCTGATAATTTCATAAGGCGGGCAAGTTTGCCCGAAAGCCGGCCCGTTGCCAAGCATCAAGCCGCACTACTGCCTTGCCGGCATTGCATCCGCAAGACCTAAAGACTTATTGAAAAACGCCAGCAGGGATTGATAAAAGGCAATACGATTTTCCTGTGCAAAGAAGCCATGCCCTTCTGCGCGGTGGAAAATCCACTCCGGGTCCTGACCTGCTTCCTGCAGGGCCTGCTGCATGGCCTCGGCCTGAAATGCCGGCGCGCGACGATCCTCGCCACCATGGGCCAGCAACACCGGCACCTGTATCCGGTCCGCCATATTGACCGGAGATTGCCGATGCAATTCCTCTGCGTCTGTGCCGACGGCCAGCGCCAGATAGCGGTCCCCGCCGGGCAAAAACGGAATATCGGAACGCGATAGCTCGTTGAGATCGTAAACACCGGCGTAACCAGCAGCACACTGATAGTTCTCAGGGTAGCGAGCCGCTGCTGTCAGCGCGGCAAATGCACCGTAGCTGGCACCATAGATACATACCCGGTCTGCGTTGGCATGTCCCGCCTGCACCGCCCAACGAGTAGCCAACTGCAGGTCGTCGATCATGCCGTCGCCCCACTGGCCAAATCCACG
>CAJXPR010000013.1 GCA_913058135.1 uncultured Gammaproteobacteria bacterium | reverse complement strand
GGCTCGGAGATGTGTATAAGAGACAGAAGCACGTCCCACCCAAACGTTTTTGTCAGCGGTGACAGCGCGTCATTGCCGGGCAGCAAAAAATCCGGCGTGTATTCGGTGCGCCATGGACCGGTGCTGGCTGACAATATTCGGGGCTTTCTGCAGGGTCGCCCGTTGAGCACTTACCAGCCGCAAAAAAAGGCACTGGCGCTGCTGGCGACAGGCGATGGTGGTGCGGTGGCGAATATCGCCGGCTGGACCGTGGGTGGTCGCCTGGTCGGGCGCTGGAAGGATTGGCTGGATCAGCGTTTCATGACGCGTCATCGATTACAAAGTGGCCCAGCGGATGACACTGGCCATTGATCAGCAGGTCGACCTGATGGTGTCCGGCATATAGCTTGCGTGTGGTCAAAGGTGCCAGGGATATCTTTTTAGAGACAGTCATTGAATCGCCTGCGGCCAGCTCAGTTTGTGCCAGTTTGAAAACCTTCGCCCTGGCCGTGCCGTTGGCTTTTACAAAATGCACCTGGAAGTCGATCATCAGGGACTGCGAACGTTTGCTGTTATTACTGATGACGCAGGACAGCGCAGTGGTTTCGCCCATGGCAAGTTGTTGCGGTGTAATACCGGCCTGTGTTACCTCAATGGCGTCAGTAGCCGCAAATCCGAACAACGCCAGTGCCCGCTGGTCGCCAGCCTTGAAGGCATTTCTCAACGCGTGCCGGACAATCCACTGGCGCTCTTTACTGGCGCCCTGATACCAGCGTTCGGCAGTCTCCAGCAACAGTCCGGGATGGTCCTTGCCGATATCATTCAGGTTGTTGGCGACCGAGCGGCGCACATACAACGACGGATCGTCTTTCAGCTGCTCCAGCAATGCCAGTACCGGTGTCGGGTCACGCTGAAAGTCAGGAAGTCTTGATGCCCACGGCAGGCGCGGACGGGTACCTTCAGAGACCAGGCGGCGCACATGTTCGCTGGGGTCATCAATCCACTCCTGCAGCCGTTCCAGTGTGGCCTGCTGATGCTGCTGCAGAAACGGACGTATGCTGAACTCTGCGGTAAATCGCTGGGTCAGTTCGTACTGGGCGCGCATCGATGCCTCAAAATCTGCCAGCCCGTAGCGGGCCACAAAAAACGTGTGCGGCATGAACAGAAAAGGCGCCAGCGAACCACCTTCACGATCCTGGGTGGCTGATGCAGAGCTGAGCGTTGGTTTGGCCGGTGGCAGCGAGGCCAGCAGAATGTCGATTGCTGCGGGGTAGTGATCGGGCAGGGCGTGGGACAGGCCGTCCGCCATATGCCAGCCGCGCGGCATCAACTCCAGACTGTCATAGTCCGGCAGCACATAATCCAGGAAGTCCTGGCGCCGGAACTCGGATGATACCGAGCCAATCATGTCGGCGATACGGTGAGGTATGTCGGCGCCGTACTGGTTCTTCAGGGGTTCTGCCATGAGTATGACTCTGCGGGTTTACGGACGCATGACAGTGCGTTCGCTTTCGAAAAGTGACCAGATAAAACCAACAGCTATGCCGACGTTGAAGTCGTCTTCAAAGAGCGGGCTGTCACGGTTCTCGGCACCATGATGAAAACTGGTTTGTATACCGGCAATAAGACGCGCCTTGTCGTTGATATGCCAGGTGCCGGAAACGTTAATACCTGTGCCAAAGTACCCCGATGTTGCCTGGTATTGATTGCGCAAGGCGTTGGCGAACTCAGGCGCTACGTCGTAAAAATAGCCGTGCACATCGCGGGTTGCCCAGACCGGCCTGATGGAGAGCGAGCCTTCCAGTTGCGGGACAAACAGACCATAGTGGCGATAACGCAGCATGGGTTCGAACACGTAGCCGTGGTGATCGACACTGCCGAAATCGGTGGACAGCGCCGCACGTGCCTGCAGTGAAAGTTCGACCTTGCTATAGCTGGCATCACTGTATTTGAAGTCGGCCAGATTGAATACAAGCTGGGGGCCCACTTCAAAAATGAAATCCAGATCGGGCATGCCTTCACGTAATTCATTACCATCGCTGTCGGCATCAAAGGCAGCAGCGAATGACAAAGACAGTTCATAGAAGCTGCTTTCGGCCGCCACCGCGCGGGCGGACTGGCCGTCCCCGATGCGTAATACATCGCCACGATAGACTACGTAAGGCAAACCCAGGCCGCGGGTCTGATGTTGTGATGAACCCGGGTAGTGTGGCTGAACCAGTGCGCCTGCGCCCAGGCCCAATTCCCACAGAGGTTTCTCTTGCATGACGGGGCTGTCGTCTTCGGCAGCCAATGCGGAGCCGGGCAACAGCGGCGAGACCAACAGAAAAAGCAGGGTTGTTGTAGCGTGGAGGCGCGAAGTCATAAAGATCCAGTGATGTCTGCCAGGGTAATACGTATTCGTACGCCGGCTTCTGCCAATCGGATGGTGGCTGTCTGTTGCATGGCGTCCAGGTATTGTTGACTTAAAATGATGCTGCCCAGGGCACTGCCAGTATTCTCGCTTTGCCGCACAGGCTCGATAATGGATGCAGGATATACCTGTTGCAACAAAATCCGGCGGCTTTCCTGCAGCCAGCTTGTTGGCGCAAACGTCTGTTCGGTAGGCAGGCCGGCAGCAAATGTGTTCAGGGTAGCCAGGCTGTCATTGATCGTTGGGCCGCGCAATGCCTGATCCCACAGGGCGTGGAGATTGCCATCGCGGAGGCGGATGCCATTGCCGCCGCGGTCTCCATCGGGGAATAGCCGCGCCGTCACCAGGCCGCCGGTATGCAGGGGCTGATGAATGTCACCGATCAGGTGCAGCAACCAGCACAGGGCGATGGCCCGCTGTGCAGCGTCCCCTTCATGCTCGAGTTGCCAGCGAGCCCGCTCCAGAGCCGTCAGCACATTGCTGGCATGTGTGGCGTGCCGGCTGTTGATAGCAGGCGCACCGGGGACATCCGGCAGAGGCGGGGTATCGACGTACAGATTGCCATGCGTGCGAGCCTCGTCCCGGACCCAGGCGCCATCGATCCAGTGCCAGTCGGGTCGGTTGTAGCGAGGTCCGATAGCGTCAGGTAATCCACGGGCAAGATCGGGCCAGACGGCCGCCTGTCCCAGCAACCAGCGGGTTTGTTCATCACGGTGGGCCGCAAGAAGGGTCGCCGGCATGGCCTGTTCAAAATCGCTGGCAAAGCGCGGGTGGTGTTGCAAAATTTCGCGCCAGTACTCGCGCTGATTTTGTGTCATCTCTTCATAGGCGACATAGACGCTGAGTCGATGTCCGGTGGCGTCCCAGGCAAGCAACGAGGAAAGAGAGACAAGCGCCAGCAGCAGACAGAAGCAGCGGACCCATCTGCTGAGCAAAGATTCGGCTGGCATGATGACTCCCGGGTGCGGTAAAAAGACGGGTACAAGTGTAGCAGACCTGGCCGGATATCAGGTTTATCGCAGGCAAAAAAATGCCCACGTGACACCTCGGTATCACGTGGGCCAGATCACCCATCAATGGAAAAGGGGAGAGTCAGTTCCATTTCTAGCAACTGATAGGGGAATATCAGTGCTACGCTCAGAATAATGCACGGCGCGTGCCAGCTTTTTTCGCATATGCCTATACTTTTGATAAGTAAGGATAAAAATAATAACCTTGGTGGTGCTGGGGAAAGTAGCAATGATTTTTGGCTGGTCGGGACCGGGGCTGGCGACGCTTTTTGGTTCTTGATGCAGGTATTTGCACCAGTTTGAAGCGTACAATGGCAGGCAAGTGACAGCACGGTGTCAAATCTGAATTGCGGGAAGGGTTATATGCGTTCTTTTGAAATATCTCCGGCGGAAGTTGAGCTGACAGCCATCAGAGCGCAGGGTGCGGGTGGTCAGAATGTCAATAAGGTGTCATCTGCCATCCATTTGCGTTTTGATGTCCAGGCTTCGTCGTTGCCTGATGAGGTCAAGGCGCTGGTGCTGGCAAGCCGGGACCGGCGCATGACCAGCGAAGGCGTAATCGTCATCAAGGCGCAACGGTTTCGCACCCAGGAGAAGAATCGGGAAGATGCGCTGAAACGGCTACAGAGTCTGATTGCCGATGCTGCGCATACAGATGCGCCGCGCCGGCCGACCCGGGTACCGCGATCTGCCAAACGCAAACGGCTGGAGGGCAAGCGCAAGCTCAGTACGACCAAATCTTTGCGAAGCAAACCGACGCCGGAATGAATACAATAGGCCAAATCTTCACGAGGCTGAGCGCATGTCCACATCAATAAAACCTTTCCATCTTGCCATTCAGGTGCGCGATCTGGAGGAGGCACGAGCATTTTACGGCGACACACTGGGATTGCCACAAGGTCGCAGCTCCGAGCACTGGATTGATTTCAACCTGTTTGGTCATCAGTTGGTGGTACACGTGAATCCCGCCATTGGCAAACAGGGACAGGTGAACCAGAGCAGCAATCATGTCGACGGTCATGGTGTGCCGGTGCCCCATTTTGGTGCGGTGCTGTCGATGGATGAGTGGGCTGCGCTGGCAGACAAGCTGCGCGCCATCGGAACAGAATTTATTATTGAGCCTTATATCCGTTTTAAAGGGGAGCCGGGTGAGCAGGCCACCCTGTTTTTCCTTGATCCCTCCGGTAATGCGCTTGAGTTCAAGGCTTTCAAAGATATCGAAGGACAGCTGTTTGCCGTCTGATCAGACCACGATCAAATACCATAGGATAACGCGATGAGACGCTGCATTATTGCAATCATGCTGATGGCCAGTGCCGGCGCTGCCCTGGCCAACGACGATGACCCGCGGGCACGTGAAGCCGGGCTGGCGCCGGGCATCTACGACACCGGGGCGCTGAATGCCATTACCGATGTGGCAGGCGTGCTGGTGGGGCAGGTTTCCATCATTGAGGACGATGCGGTAAGAACCGGGGTCACGGCTATACTGCCGCACGGTGGCAACATCTATCAGGACAAAGTGCCAGCCGGTTTTTCACAGGGCAACGGCTACGGGAAGATGATGGGCACCACCCAGATCATCGAGCTGGGCGAAGTAGAAACGCCCATCCTGTTGACCAACACCCTGTCAGTGCCCGAAGTAGCCGCGGGAGTGATCGAATGGACTCTGTCACAGGCGGGCAATGAATCGGTGCGTTCGGTCAATGCAGTTGTCGGCGAAACCAACGATGGCCGCATCAATAATATCCGTTTGCGAGCGGTTCGGCCCCGTCATGCGCTTGATGCCATCGAGGCCGCGCGCAGTGGCCCGGTGCTGGAAGGCAGCGTCGGCGCCGGTATGGGCACTGTCAGTTTTGGCTGGAAGGGTGGCATAGGCACCAGTTCCCGCGTGCTGCCGCCGGCCGATGGCGGGTTCACCGTAGGTGTGCTGGTGCAGACCAACTATGGCGGCGAGTTAACCATCATGGGCACGCCTGTCCGTCATGAAGACCTGCAATTGCCCGATAACCCGCTGGCATCGGCGACCAGCCCGGACGGGTCGGTGATGATCATCATAGCCACCGATGCCCCTTTGTCCGATCGCAACCTGGAAAGACTCGCGGCACGCGCGTTCATGGGGATTGCGCGGACCGGGTCGGCGATGTCCAACGGCTCCGGTGACTATGCCCTGGCGTTCTCGACCGCGGAAAGCGTCAGGCGCACCCCATTGCGACGCGAGCAGCTGCATATGCTGGAAGACTGGCCAAATGAATACATGACGCCTCTGTTCCAGGCCGTGGTGGAGGCGACTGAGGAGGCGGTCTACAACGCGTTGTTCAAGGCCAGCGATGTGGATGGCGTCAATCAGGGCCGCTACCCGGCAATCCCGGTTCAGCAGGTATTGCAGTTGCTGGCAGCGCCCGGACGCTGAGCGACCCGACAGCCGCCTTGTTGGGTCAGGCCGACATGGAAATTTCATGCTTATCAATGTCTTACGGATTTCGCGCGTCATCTGTAGGGCCTGCCCAACACCTTTGTCCGTCGATTTAGTCCTGCCTGTTCTTAACATATTGAAAAATAAGCGTATTTATGTCTGGCATGGCGATTGCAAAGGCAATTGCAAATGCATTCGTGCAAACTGTGGCGCCGCAAGCCGGAATGCCTGCGACGACCGAACAAAAGCAGCAGGAGCTGACGATGAAAAGAACAACCTTACAAACGCTTTGTGTTATCGCCGGTTTGTCGGCGGGTACCTACTCTACCGCGTTGCTGGCGAACGAGACCGGCCCTTACGTCGGTGGTGCCCTGGGACTCGTCAGTGTTGACGAGAGTGAGTTCGACGATGACAACAACGCCTCACAACTTTTTGCTGGCTGGCAGCTCAATCCCTATTTTGGCATTGAAGGCGGTTACAAAGATTTCGGCCGCTCCGGCGGCGATCTGGCGCGTGAGGAAATTGGCCCGATAGCCAGGGGTGATTTCGAATCAAAGGTCGACGTTTTGTCCGCCGGCCTGAAATTCACCTTCTGATGGTGGTGAAGGTGACGATTTAACATGGAAGTGCACAAGGATGTAAAAAGAAGTGTGACACGGATGTTCACACGGAAGTGATCTGCAACAGTTAAAGCGCACCAGGGAAGCCCCGGTGCGCTTTAAATTTATATCTGTCAGTAAACCTCAAACAGGCCCGCAGCGCCCATCCCGCCGCCGATACACATGGTGCACACCACATATTTCGCACCCCGACGCTTGCCTTCGATCAGCGCATGACCAACCATGCGGGCACCGCTCATGCCGTAAGGGTGGCCAATAGAGATGGCGCCGCCGTTGACGTTCAGCAGATCATTGGGGATACCCAGCTTGTCGCGGCAGTAGAGTACCTGCACAGCAAAGGCTTCATTCAGTTCCCACAGGCCGATATCGTCCATTTTCAGACCAAAGCGCTTGAGCAGTTTGGGGATGGCAAATACCGGACCGATGCCCATCTCGTCAGGATCACAGCCGGCAACCGCCATGCCGCGATATGCGCCCAGCGGTGTCAGGCCTTTCTGTTCGGCCAGTTTACTGTCCATGATCACACTGGCGGAAGCGCCATCGGAGAGCTGGCTGGCATTGCCGGCGGTGATACAGCCGCCTTCAATGACCGGCTTCAAACCGGACAGGCCTTCGATATTGGTTTCCGGGCGGTTGCCTTCGTCCTTGCTCAACTTGACGTTCTTGAAGCTGACTTTGCCAGTTTCCTTGTCCATCACGCCCATGCTGGATTCCATCGGAGCCAGTTCCTGGTCGAATTTGCCGGCGGCCTGGGCAGCGGCAGTGCGCTGCTGGCTCTGCAGGCTGTATTCATCCTGCGCTTCCCGGCTGATGTTATAGCGTTGCGCGACCACTTCAGCGGTCTGCAGCATAGGCATGTAGGCGTGTTGAGACATGGCCAGTACGTTTTCGTCGACCGTGCGGTATTTGTTGCGGTGGTCGTTCTGCACCAGGCTGATGGACTCCATGCCCGCTCCAATCACGATGGGCATATTGTCACAGATGACCTGTTTGGCGGCGGTGGCGATGGCCATCATGCCGGAGGCGCATTGCCGGTCCATGCTCATGCCTGATACCGTGTTGGGCAAGCCTGCAGCCACGGCAGCAAGTCGACCAATGTTGTAGCCAGTGGTGCCTTGCTGAACGGCACAGCCCATGACCACGTCATCGATTTCATCGGGTGCAACCCCGGCGCGGCTGACAGCTTCGCGTATGGCATGTGCGCCCAGAGTGGGGCCGTCGGTATTATTAAAGGCGCCTCGGTAGGCTTTGCCAATCGGGGTGCGGGCCGTCGCGACGATCACAGCTTCTTTCATGATGAATCCTTTGATTTATATAGTTAATTCGTAATTTGCAGGTGTGCTGGCAGGCAGCAGCACCGCAACGCATGGGTGACTGAGCGTTTGTTCGGGTTTTGCGTCGCCGCCAAGTGTAACGCAAAATCCGGAGAACGGAAAACCACGGTGCCCCCTCATCCTGTCGCACCAACATGCCTTGGTGTCAGGGCGTCTGTCGCAGCCCGCGCGCGCCTGCCGCAAAAGGCGTTGTGCGGCGCTACGGAGCTGTGCTAGCGTCAGCGGATAAATGGATGAACGGTCTGGCTGTCTCCTTTGTGGGCCGTGTCCGGTAGTGCTTGTCGCAACCGGCTGAACAATAATTAATAACAACGTGATTTTTCCCCGGAGGAAGCCATGAACAAGCGTCTGTTAACTGCGTCGCTGTCGGCCCTGGCGGCGCTGAGTTTCAGTTTCAGCACCAGCCTGATGGCTAACGAACGAGTGGGCGATTTTGCCCTGCTTGACCACGAGGGTCTGTTTCATCACATGGCCTGGTATGACAACCGTAAAGCCATTGTGTTGATGGTGCAGACCAACGGCAGCAACACCGCCGAACAGGCGTTGCCCGAGTTTCTGGCCCAGCACAAGGCTCACGCGGATGACTTTCAGTTTTTCATGCTCAATCCGCTGGGTGAATCCCGTGCATCGGTAGCTGCCGTCGCGACGGCTCAGGGTCATGATATTCCGGTATTGATCGACGACGCCCAGATTATTGCCGAAGCCCTTAACGTGCGCGCCGCCGGTGAAGTGCTGGTGCTGGATCCGCGCAGTTTTCAATTGAGCTATCGCGGCCCGGTCAGTGGTCTGGGCAAAGCTCTGCAGGAGCTGGATGCCGGCAATACAGTCTCCATGCCCGAACTGGCTGTAACTGGCGAAGCTATCAGCTACCCGGCGCGTGACACAAACATGGCGCGCACTGTTTCCTATAGCGAGGAAGTCGCGCCTATCCTTGCCAAAAATTGTGCGACCTGTCACCGTGAAGGTGGTATCGCGCCGTTTGCCATGGACAGCCATGCCATGGCACAAGGCTGGTCGCCGATGATTCGCGAAGTGCTGATGACCAAGCGCATGCCCCCGGGCCAGATTGATCCGCACGTGGGCGATTTTACCAATGACTATGTGTTGAGTATTGAAGATCAGCAAACCCTGCTGCACTGGATTGCCCAGGGCTCCCAGAAGGACGGAGATGCCGATCCGCTGGCGATGCTGGAGTGGCCGGAAACCGAATGGGCCTTCGGGGAGCCCGACCTGATTGTCAACGTGCCGCCGCAAAGCATTCCCGCGACCGGCGTGCTGGACTACATCAATGTGGTGGTGCCGTTTGACGGGCTTACCGAAGACCGTTGGGTGCGGGCCAGCCAGTATATTGCCGGGGACCGTACTGTACTGCACCATACGCTGAACAGCATCCTGCCACCCGGTTCGGATGGCCGTCGCCGCTTCCTGGGCAGTGGCGATGCTGATGAGCCCAGCATTACCGCCTATATTCCCGGTGCCGAGCCCTATCATGAGCCCGAAAACACCGGTGGTCTGCTGCGTGCCGGGTCTCAGCTGGCCCTGCAACTGCACTACACCACAACCGGTCGCGAAACCGTGGATGCCAGCCGGATAGGTATCTGGTTCTACCCCGAAGGCGAGGTGCCGGAAAAGCGCATGTCTGGCCAGTGTGCCTGTATCTTCACGCCCACCTGGACCAATATTCCGCCCAATGATCCGGACTTTGAGATGGCACAGACCATCACCGTGCCCCGGGATGCGTATCTGCATTCCTTCCTGCCGCACATGCATTTCCGCGGCAAGCGTATGCGCTTTGAGGCCCAGTACCCTGACGGCAGCAGCGAAGAGCTGATCAATATTGCCAACTATAACTACAACTGGCAGCTGAGCTACAAGCTACGCGAACCCAAACTGGTGCCGGCCGGTACCAAAATAGTGGCAACCGGTGCCTTCGACAACTCAAGCCAGAACAAGGCCAACCCGGATCCGGATCGCTCGGTACCGTGGGGTCAGCAAAGCTGGGATGAAATGTTCTTCGGTGCGGTGAGCTGGCAGTACGTGGAGCCGGAACCAGCCACTGAACAGGTTGCTGTGCAGTAATACGCAACCCGGATAACAACAGGGGACGGAACAAAAGGGGACGGAGGAATTAATCCTTCGTCCCCTTTTTGTTTGTTACGAACAAGCCGTTTGGGTCCGCACTGGCGAGACTCTGATCTCTGATTTGGAGGAGGGATATCGACGTCTATGGCTGCGACTATGGCACAAGCCGGCCGGGGCTGGGTGTCAACTGAAGGGGCTTATGCGGCAGGGAAGCCGCATAAGAGCCCCCAGGGATGGGTTCACGGCGTCCCCTGAAGGTGACACCCAGTCACGGCAGGCGTTCCCGAACGAAGCATTTCGGGAGCGCCACGGGCCGGCAGCACTGGAGTTGCAGAACTAGAACTGGCGTTAGTTATAGCAGTTCGTAGCTGGACACCGCCCCAGGTCCCAGCGGCAGCCCCAACCATATCCACAGCATGGTCAGAATCAACCCCGTCACCATCATCCAGATACTGTACGGAATCATCGTTGCCGCCAGACTGCCCAGGCCGAAGTCTTTCTGCCAGCGGTGACAGAAGGCCAGAATCAGTGGGAAGTAGGGCATCAGGGGCGTGATGATATTGGTGGCACCGTCACCGACACGATAGGCTGCGGTTGCCATTTCCGGACTGATACCCAGCAGCATCAGCATGGGTACCAGTACCGGTGCCAGCAGCGCCCACTTGGCGCTGGCTGAACCAATGAACAGGTTGATCATGCCGGTCAACAGGATGATAAGGGCCATCAGCACCGGCATGGGCAAGGACGTGGCCTGAATGACGGCAGCGCCGTTGATGGCGAAGATCAGCCCCAGGTTGGACCAGTTGAACATGGCGACAAAATGCGCCGCAGCGAAGGCCAGTACCAAGTAATAGGACAGATCTGCCATGGCCTCGGACATCATGCGCACCACGTCGCGGTGGTTGCTGACACTGCCGGTGGCACTGCCAAAGGCCCAGCCGCAGGCCAGGAACAGGATAAAGAAGGCTGCTACCAGCGATTGATAAAAAGGCTGCATGCGCGCGGCGCCAGCGTCTTCGTTGATCAACGGGCTGCCCGGCGCAAAACACATGAGAGCCCAGGCCAGGATCACTACCAGTGCCGCCATTCCGGCGCGGCGCATACCTTTGCGCTCCTCGTCGCTGAGTACATCCGATTCACGCTGCGCCAGTGCGGCGGAACCTTTGTTTTCAGCGGATATCGGGGCCAGTCGCGGTTCTATCACGCGGTCGGTGACATACCAGATCACCGGCAGATAGATAAACGTCATGGCGGCAATGAAGTACCAGTTGCCGGCAATGTTCATGACCCAGCTGGTGTCCAGCGTGACGACTGCAGCTTCGGTGATACCAAAGAGCAGGGCGTCGAGCTGACCCGGGATCAGGTTGGCCGAGAAGCCACCGGATACGCCTGCAAAGCCGGCGGCGATGCCAGCGATCGGATGCCGTCCGGCAGCGGCGAATACGACACCGGCCAAGGGAATAAGGACTACATAGGCGGCGTCAGCAGCCAGGTTGCCAAGCATGGCCAGCAAAGCTACCACTGGCGTCAACAGCGCCGCCGGCGCCGCCTTCACAGCGCTGCTCATGACCGCTGCGAACAGGCCGCTGCGTTCTGCCACGCCGGCTCCCAGCATGACCACCAGCACGTAACCCAGCGGGTGGAAGTGGGTGAAGGTCGTCGGCATTTCCACCAGCAGGCGCTGAATATTGTCGGCAGAGAGCAGGCTCGCCGCTTCGATAATCAGCGGGCTGCCGTCGGCCTGCAACTGGGTGGGGTGGACCGCGTTAAGGCCGGCCAGGGCCGCCACGACGCTGATCGCGACAACCACCAGGATCAGCCACAGGAATATGAACACCGGGTCGGGCAGGCGGTTACCGTTATATTCAATCCAGCCCAGAACGCCGGGCTGGCGAGGTGTGACAGGGGGAGTCTGAGCCATGTTGCGGTCCTTTATCGGATCTTTTGATAATTCCGCAAGCATAGTTCACCTGGCGCGGTGGCGCAAACCGGGCGCAGTCGTTGAGAAAAGGGGAGGGCGGCATGTGCTGATGCCAGGAGCCGATAAAAGTCGGGGTGCGGTATCGCCTGATACCGCACCCCGACAGTACTGCCTGCTTCCTGCTGGTACTGATCTGTTATTGGTCACGTGAACCGCATGTGGTTCGTTAATGGAAGTATAAACCATGTATGGTTCACTTGCGCATGAGATTGGCTGTTTTTATCAGGAACGCACGGGGTGATGTGCCGCAGCGGGTTTTTGCCCGCAAAATGGGCGTGGCGCAATCGACCATCATGCGCATCGAGAATGAAGACCAGAACGTCACGCTCGATACCCTTGAGCAACTGTGCAAGGCGTTTCATGTCGATATCGGTGACCTGTTCCCGGCCAAAGCCAATACCCGTACCTATCAGGCACCGAGCCGCGCTGGCGCAGTCGCGCCAATGGTGCACGACTCGGCAACCGGCAAAGGGAAACGGGGCAAACCCGGCCGATCGTAGCTGTTAGTCAATAGCGCTCAGATAAAACTCAGCGTCGCCAGCGCGTTGGTCAGATTCAGCAGCAGGAACAGCATGGCTATACGACCCAGTGCCTTGCCGGGGTCTTCGCCCCGATAGGCGAACTTGACACCAGTCAGTAGCACAAATGTCCAGGCCAGCGCCAAGGCCAGCAACGTCACATACAACGACCAGGCTTCGCTGGCGACCGCCAGGCTTCCCGACACAAAAAATGCCACAGCACCCAGCAGGTATAGCGTCCAATAGGTCAGGGCCAGCCCGAATTTTCCGTCAATCAGGCGTCGCAGTGCGCTGCTGGTGTTCAGGTCAGGGTCACTGCTCATTAAGAGATACGCTCGCTGCTGGCTGATCAGGCGGGGTGGTTGTTCAGGGGCTTATCTTAGCAGCGCAATGTCCTTGATCCAAACACTTCGAAGGTCTGCAGATTCGCGCCGGCACGCAGTTCGTACGCGCATCATCACGCCTCGGCGGTTATAATGCTGCCTCAAGCCACGCTGAGTGTTTTCGAAGAGTCAACTATGCCTGATACCGTGAAAAGCCACTTTTATGCCTATATAAGCAAACTGCGCTGGCTGCAGCGCTGGGGCATGAAGCGCAATGTGATCAGCGAAAATGTCATGGAGCACAGTTGGGAGGTTGCCACGATTGCCCACGTGCTGGCGCTGGTAAAGAACCGCCATTTTGGTGGCACAGTGGATGTCAACGCCGTGGTGGTAGCGGCCCTGTACCATGACTGCAGCGAAGTGATCACCGGGGATATGCCATCACCCATCAAATACCATTCGCCGGAAATCACCAAGGCTTACAAGGCCATCGAGCACCAGGCCGACCATGAATTGCTGAATCTTCTGCCGGAGGATCTCAAAGCCGATTTTCGCCCGGTGCTGCTGGAAGCGGAAATTTCTCCGGAATACCACTCGCTGATCAAATCCGCCGATACCATCTGCGCCTATCTGAAGTGCAAGGCCGAGGTGCAGGCCGGTAACCCCGAGTTCCGTAAGGCGGAAGAGGATGTACGCAAGCGCCTGGAGCGCGATGACTGCCCGGAAGTAAAGTACTTCCTGGAAACCTTTGCCCCCAGTTATGGCCTGACGCTGGATGAACTGTTGAAATGAGGTCAGTGTTGGTCAGGAGACAATGGTGACGGGTTATCTGGGATTCATGCGGCAACACTGGGCCTTGCTGGGTTTCGGGTTTACGGCTGTGTTCTGGGGCAATTTCGGCCAGTCTTTTTTTGTTGCCTGGTTTGGCGCCGACATCCAGCGCACACTCGAGCTGAGCGCCGGCGAATATGGCAGTGCCTACTCACTGGCCACACTGGCATCGGCCGCCACCGTAGTCTGGGCTGGCGGGCTGATCGACCGCTTGTCCCTGCGGACCTATGCGGTAGCGGTTGCGCTGGGTCTGGCGGTGGCACTGGCAGTATTGTCGCAGGCCAACGGATTGCTTGCCCTGCTGCTGGGTTTCTACCTGCTGCGGCTGTTTGGCCAGTCGCTGCTGCCCCACGGCGGCATGACCTCCATGTCACGTTATTTTGTTGCTGAAAGAGGCAAAGCCATCAGTATCGCCATGTCCGGTGTGCCGCTGGGTGAAATCATATTGCCGCTTATCGCTGTCGCGATGATCGCCGCCATCGGCTGGCAGGCGAGTTTCGGTTTGATTGCTATCGCTGCCGTGCTGGTGCTGATCCCGTTCATGTTATGGCTGCTAAGCCGCAGCCAACTGCCTTTGACACCTGCTGCAACGAACCTGCACTCAACGCCCGCTGGCAATGGCGAGAGCACCGGCGCCGGACGGCGCGAGATGCTGCGCGATTACCGTTTCTGGTTGGCTCTGCCAGGTTTGATGGCTAATCCGTTTCTGATCACCGGCGTCTTCATTCACCAGAACTTTCTGGTGGTGGACAAGGGTTGGAGCCTGAGCTGGCTGGCGACCTGTTTCGTGGTTTACGGCGCCGTGCACTGGATCAGCTCGCTGGCCTCAGGCGTGCTGGTCGACCGTTTCAAGGGCCCGCGCCTGGTGGGCATTTTCCTGTTGCCGATGCTGCTCAGCATGCTGATCGCGGCGTTTATGTCCGGTGATATGGCCGCGCTGCTGATGCTGGCACTGTTGGGCATGTCAGCCGGCAGCAGCCCGCCGATTACCGGTTCGCTATGGCCTGAGATCTACGGGACGCGTAAACTGGGCGCCATTCGTTCCATGATGATGGCGGTGATGGTGCTGGCGACAGCGATTTCTCCCGTCCTGTTTGGTTACTTTATCGATAATGGTGCGGACGCTTTTTCCCTGTTTGGCGCCTGTGCTGTTTATGTATTCATCGCGTCGCTGATGATGATGGCGTCGTATCCTCGCAACCCCACACCCCTACCAGGTGCTGAATGACTGATCAGACTGCAAAACTTTTTGAAGAGCTGGTGGAGCTGAATTATCAACTCTACAACAGCCTGTTCCTGACCCTGCCGCTGGATGCGGTCGAGCAGACCGGTACCCTGTTACCGCTGCTGGCCGAGGCGTGCGAAAGCGGACTGGCTGAGGGTAATGACCCGCGACAGATCATCGGTGACTTTTTCGAGCAGCATCGCCCGCATTTTTCGCAGGAAGAGCAGGTACAGTTTCTGTTCAAGATCATCCAGTACGTCGAGCGCCAGGTCGTACTGATTGATGCGCTGGAAGACGCGGCTTATAGCCGGATTCACCAAATAGAAAACAAAAGCTCGCTGCTGCGCCTGACTGAGCGTGCCGAGGACGACGGACGCACCGAAAAACTGGCGCAATTACTGAAGAACTTTGGTGTGCGAGTGGTGCTGACCGCCCACCCGACGCAGTTTTATCCGGGTCAGGTACTGGCAATCATTTCCGACCTCAGTGACGCCATCGGCGGCGCGCGCATCGGCGAGGTGCGTGATCTGTTGCAGCAGCTGGGCAACACGCCGTTTTTTAAAAAGCAGAAACCCACACCTTACGATGAAGCAGTGCTGCTGACCTGGTATTTGGGCAATATTCTGTACCCGGCTATTGGTGATATCGTGGATCCACTGGCCGCCCGGTACCCGGCGTCGGTCAACAGCAACAGCGAACTGATCAGTATCGGTTTCTGGCCGGGCGGGGACAGAGACGGCAATCCCTTTGTCACCACCGAGACTACGCTGAGAGTAGCCGCCCGCCTGCGTCATGCGATATTGCAGTGTTACCACCAGGACCTGCGGGCACTCAAGCGACGGCTCAGTTTTGCGGACGTCTATGATCTGCTCGACCGTCTGGAGAAACGCATCCGCGATGAGCTGGTGGAAAAAAATGACCGCGAAGACATTACGCTGACCGATATGTTTGCGGCACTGGACCAGGCAGAAGCTTTGATCATTGACCGTTATCAGTCGATGTACCTGGAGCCACTGCGCTCTTTCCGGCGCAAATTGACCCTGTTCGGTTTCCATTTTGCCAGCATTGATATACGCCAGGACAGTCGGGTGATCACCGGCGCGTTCAACAGCATCCTCGACAGATACCCGGATGTGTTGCCAGACAAATTTGAAGCACTGCCTGAACAGGCGCAGGTTGATGCGCTGATTCAGTGTCGTGTACAGGAGCCGGTGGACTCTCGCCAGTTTGATGATCCGGTTGTGCGCGACACCATCGAATCATTTGCGGTCATCCGGCAAATCCAGGCGAGCAATGGCGAGCGCGGCGCTCACCGTTACATCATCAGTAATTGTCGTGGCCCGGTGGATGTGGCCCGGGTTCTGGCGTTGTTCCGCTTGTGCGGCTGGGGCGACGACGATATCAATGTGGATATTGTGCCACTTTTCGAAACTGTCAACGACTTGCGGCAGGGCGGCGAGTCGATGACCAGTCTGTATCAGAACCCGCATTACCAGGCTCATCTGCAACAACGACGCAGGCGCCAGACGGTGATGCTGGGTTTCTCTGACGGCACCAAGGACGGCGGCTACCTGATGGCCAACTGGGCGATTTACTCGGCCAAGGAAACCATCACTACCGTGTCGCGCGATGCCGGTGTGGAAGTGGTGTTCTTCGACGGCCGCGGTGGCCCGCCCGCACGCGGCGGCGGTGATGCCTATCTGTTCTACGCAGCGCATGGCAAGAACATTGAAAGCAACCAGATACAGATGACGGTGCAGGGCCAGACTATCAGTTCCCACTATGGCATCAAGGTGGCGGCCAGCCACAACCTCGGCCAACTCATGACTGCCGGGCTGGAGAACAACCTGATCGACCGCGCTGACCGCGAGCTCGATGACCTGCAGCGCAACCTGATTCGGGATCTGGCTGAGCGCAGTTACGCCAAGTACGAGGCATTCAAGCAGCATGAGCTGTTTATGCCCTATCTGGAAGAAATGAGTGTGCTCAAGTACTACGCCATGGCTAACATCGGTAGTCGGCCTTCCAAGCGCGGCGGCGGTGGTCCGCTGAAGTTTGAGGACCTGCGCGCGATTCCGTTTGTCGGCGCGTGGAGCCAGTTGAAACAGAATGTACCCGGTTTTTACGGCCTGGGCACCGCTTTGAAAGCACAGGAAGATTTCGGCCGTCTGGACGCCTGCCTGGATCTATATCAGCGTTCACGTTTTTTCCGGGCCCTGATTGCCAACAGCATGCAGAGCATGAGCAAGACCAATTTTGAACTGACCCGCTACATGGAACATGATCCTCGCTTTGGTGAATTCTGGCAGGATATCTACCAGGAATATCTGCTGAGCAGGGAGATGGTATTGAAGGTGGCCGGACAGGAAGAGCTGCTGCAGGACAACGCCCGCAGTCGTCTCAGCATCCGTTTGCGCGAGCAGGTAGTATTGCCGCTGCTGACCATCCAGCAGTACGCGCTGATCCGGATTCGGGAATGCCGGGAGCAGGATGATCAGGACCGGCTGGCGGTATACGAAAAAATGGTGGTGCGTACCCTGTTTGGCAATATCAACGCGGCACGTAACTCTGCGTGACGGGTGTCCGGAATGTTTTAGTCGTCCGCCCACATGCGCAACAGGTTGCTACGTGTTTTCAGCAGCAGCGCCAGTGTGTCGGCCTGATCGCCGGCGCTGCGCACTTGCGCAATGCTGCGCTCCAGGTCAAACAGCAGTTCGCGTTGTGCCGGCTCCCGGATCAGGCTGCGAATCCAGCCCACCAGCACCAGACGCTGGCCGCGAGTGACCGGCATGACCTGATGTAGGGTATTGGACGGGTATAGCAACAGCGCACCAGCCGCCAGCTTGAAGGGCCGTTCGGCGGCGGGTTCATCGATGACCAGTTCTCCGCCGTCATAGCTGTCCGGATCGCTGAGAAAAATCGTGAACGAGAGGTCTGTACGCTGACCGTCCATAATGGCATCGTCCACATGATTGCCATAGTGCATGCCTTCATCATAACGGCTCAGCAGCAGCCGGATGATATGCTTGGGGCGGGCCGCAGCCTGAATCAGCTCATGCCCCGAGATGGTTGCCATAAGTTGTTTCATGAGCGTGGCCACGGGAGCGGAAGGACGTGCCTGCAGATTGTGTTTAAGGCGCTTTGCGTGCCAGCCAGCGGTGCTGCGACCGTCGACAAACAGTGAATCGTCACTGGCCAGCTGGCGGCAGGACTCGATCAGGGCTGGGGGCAGTAGGCTGGCAACGGGTAGAATCATAATGAATGCGATTGAGAATGATTATTGATTAATGTAAGCTGACATCAGTTTAGAGTGTCGTGAACCGGATGGCAATCTTGCGCCCGGTCGATGTCGATACACTGGTCAATTTATTTGTGAAATAGAGAGGATGGTCTGTCATGGAGTCAAAAAACAAACTTTGGCTGGGTCTGGGTGTGGTCTGCGTGGCAGGCGTTACCATGACCGCGTGCAGTAGCGATGAAAACGCGGATATGGCCGACATGGATCACAGCGCCATGACCGCCAGTGAGGGTGGCGAAGGCGGCGAAGGGGCCAGCAGCGAAGAATCTGTGGCCAGTGATGCCGTTTACCTGGGACAGCTGGCGTTTATTCGCGGCCACCTCAATGTCGGTGTCAACCTGTATCGCGAAGGCGATGAAGAGGCCTCCGCGACGCATATGAAACATCCGGAAAGCGAAATCTACGCAGCGTTGCAGCCGGCGCTAGAGGCCCGTGATGCGCCCGGGTTCGCCGATCAGTTGGCGGCGCTGGCCATTGCTGTCGAAAGTGGCCAGCCATTGGCCGACGTTGAAGCTGCCTACGAAGCCTTGTTGCAGGGTATCAGCGCTGCCGAACAGGCAGTATCCGATCAGGATGCACGACTGCTGGGTGAGGTAATCGTTGATCTGGTCAGTACGGCGGCGGCGGAGTACGACATCGCAGTTGGTGACGATCTGACGCTGGAGAATGCCCATGAATACCAGGACGCCCTGGGCTTTATCCGTATCGCTTACGATAATCTCGATACGCTGGCGACGATGACTGATGACACGTCGACAGTCAGTGCCATCCGTGAGCAATTGGACCTGGTGCACCCGGCGTGGACGGGCCTGCAACCACCCCAACGTCTGCATACCCAACCGTCGGTGATTTACGGCGCTGCCAGTCGCATCGAACTGGCCGTTTCCCGTCTCTAAGCCTGCCTCCGGGATAGGGAGAGCCCGGGTGATCGTCTGGTCCCCCGGGCAAAACAGCCACTTTCCAACCTGTCCCGGCCGCCGGGATTCGCATATTGCCCACAGACAGTAGTATTCTGTGCGCTGAGGAAACGCGAATCGAGTAAGGAGAGTCGTATGAGCATTCGAATTGGCAGTATTGCGCCGGATTTCACGGCCAAAACCACTGAAGGCGAGATCCGCTTTCACGACTGGATAGGCGACAGCTGGGCTATCCTGTTTTCCCACCCCAAGGACTATACCCCGGTGTGCACCACTGAACTGGGTTACGCCGCCAAACTGAAACCCGAGTTCGACAAGCGCAATACCAAGGTCATTGGCTTGTCTGTCGACCCGGTGGAAAATCATGCGGGCTGGGCAAAAGACATAGAAGAAACCCAGGGCACGGCGCCCAATTTTCCGATGATCGGCGATACCGACCTGAACGTGGCCAAACTGTATGACATGTTGCCGGAGGCCGAAGGTGGCAGTGCTGAAGGGCGCACCGCCGCCGATAATGCCACCGTGCGTTCGGTCTTTATCATCGGACCGGATAAGAAGGTCAAAGCGTTTCTGGTTTATCCCATGACCAGCGGCCGCAACTTTGACGAGATTTTACGGTTGCTGGACTCCATTCAGTTGAGTGCCAAACACACGGTGGCAACCCCGGTGAACTGGAAAAACGGCGAGGACATCATCATCCCGCCTTCTGTCAGCGACGAAGATGCCAAAAAGAAGTTCCCCGAGGGCTGGAAGGCGCTTAAACCCTATCTGCGCGTAGCCAAACAACCGAAGTGACGCAACAATAATCAGAACAGACTTCAGGAGATGCACCATGAAAAGAGCAGTTTCCATTGCAATCACATCGTTAGCCCTGGGCGTATCCGCCGGTGCGCTGGCGCAGGATAATTCGCTAAGCTTTTTTATCACCAGCAGCGGCACCGGCAATGGCGCCTACCTGGGCGGGCTGGCCGGTGCCGATATGCATTGCGCGGTGCTGGCGCAGGCCGCCGGCGTGACCGGTAAAACCTGGGCGGCCTACCTGAGTACCCAGGCGCGCGATGGTGCGCCTGCTGTCCATGCGCGCGACCGGATCGGCACAGGCCCCTGGTTCAATGCCAACGGTGTTCAGGTTGCCGCCAACGTGGATGACCTGCACAGCGACAACAACCAGTTGAGCAAGGAAAATTCCCTGACCGAAACCGGCGAAATGGTAAACGGGCGCGGCGATAGCCCCAACCAGCACGATATCCTGACCGGATCCAATCTCGATGGTACGGCCTTTACTGACGACGCTGACCATACCTGTAACAACTGGACCAGCAATGCTGAAGGTAGCGCGCAGGTCGGTCATCACGACCGCCAGGGCGGCGGTGGTAATCCGACCTCATGGAACAGCGCCCATGGTTCCCGTGGCTGCAGCCTGCAGGATCTGCAGGGCAGCGGTGGCAATGGCTACTTTTACTGCTTTGCCACCGACTGATGAGCTGATTATGCGCTGACGGCTGGCGTCAAAGCATCTCTATTGCCACCGCGACTGCTTCACCGCCGCCAATGCACAGACTGGCGATGCCGCGGGTCTTGCCCAGCTTTTTAAGTGCATACATCAAGGTGACGATGATGCGTGTGCCTGACGCACCCACTGGGTGACCCAGGGCACAGGCACCGCCGTGGATATTGACTTTGCTGTGATCCAGACCCAGTTCCCGTATCGCCAGCATCGGCACCATGGCAAAGGCTTCGTTGATTTCAAACAGGTCTACATCGTTGACTGACCAGCCGGTTTTGGCCAAGACTTTTTCGATAGCGCCGATCGGGGCTACTGTAAATTCGCTGGGGTGCCGCGCATGACTGGCCTGGGCCAGCAGGCGTGCCATGGGTTTCAGGCCTTTCTCCTGTGCTACGCTCTCGCGCATCAACACCACCGCAGCCGCGCCGTCTGAGATGGACGAGGAGTTGGCAGCGGTTATGGTGCCGTCGGCAGAAAAAGCCGGGCGCAATGTCGGAATCTTCTCCAGATTGGCTTTGCCCGGTTGCTCATCGTGTTGCACGGTGGTGTCGGTGCGACCGACCTTGACATCGATGCTCACCGATTCGTCGTCAAACCAGCCCTCTTTGATCGCTGTTTGAGCGCGCTTCAGGGATTCGATGGCGTAATTGTCCATGTCTTCCCGGCTCAGACCGTGTTTGTCGGCGGTTTCCTGGGCAAAACTGCCCATCAGCCGCCCCGTATAGGCATCTTCCAGGCCATCCAGGAACATGTGATCCTTCAACTCCCCATGACCCAGGCGCAGACCGCTGCGTCCCTTGGGGATCAGGTAGGGTGCCTGCGTCATGTTTTCGATACCGCCGGCCAGCACTGTATCGGCGTGACCAGCCAGAATCTGATCCATGCCCATCATCACAGTCTTCATGCCCGAACCGCACATCTTGTTGACGGTGGTGCAGGGCGTGGTCACTGACAGACCCGCACCCAGCGCCACCTGACGAGCCGGCGCCTGCGCCAGTCCGGCAGGCAATACGCAACCGATCAGCACATCATCAATGGCGCTGTCATGCATGGCCGGGTCCAGTCCTGCGCGTTTGAGCGCGGCATTGGCCGCGGCGAGACCCAGTGCCGGCGCAGTGACGGATGAAAACAGGCCCTGGAAACCGCCGATAGGGGTGCGGGCGCCGCCGAGGATGACAACGGAATCTTTGCTCATGATTGTATGGTCCTGATCTATTTAGAAAGTTTGTCTCGCAACGACTTGACCTGGTAAGCCGGGGTTTCGACTAATGATTGCTACGCATTTGCTGGAGGCGGCTGCGACATTGCGCTTCAAATTCTTTTAACTCGTGCAGGCTCAGCTGAATATCTTCCAGCTGCTGCTTGAGTATCTGTTTGCGCTCACCAATCTTGTCCAGCACGTGGCGCAGCTGCGCCAGTTCGCCGGTTGATGAATCATACAGATCAAACATCTCGCCGATTTCGTCCAGCGAAAACCCCAGGCGCTTGCCGCGCAGGATGAGTTTCAGGCGGGTATGGTCACGCTGACTGTACAGACGGTTACGACCTTCTCGCTCCGGCATCAACAGACCTTCACTTTCGTAGAAACGAATGGCGCGTGTTGTGATATCGAATTCTTTGGCCAGCTGCGAGATGGTGTAGGTTTTCAGGCCGTCATCAAGGGGGTCAAGGGCGTTGCTGCGCAAAAAGCTGTCGCTGAGCGCTTGCGTGGTATCCGGCATGTTGTGGTGAATTCCTTGATTGACGTTAACGTTAACGTCAATATAATAAATGACCTTGGTCTACAGGACAACTGCCGGCATGGCAGGGTGCTGCAGACAACCAGGCCATAATAACATGCAGGCCCGCCCCCGGGCTGACAGGAGCCGCACCGTGTCATCAGTCGTTAACATCCGCCCATCTACTTCTCCAGTGCTGGAGTTTCCGCGCTTTATCACGGCGGCCAGCCTGTTCGACGGTCATGACGCGGCGATTAACATCATGCGGCGGATGCTGCAGGCCTCGGGCGCTGAAGTGATTCATCTGGCCCACAACCGCTCGGTCCAGGAAGTCGTTGAATCTGCGTTGCAGGAAGATGTGCAGGGGATCGCCATCAGCTCCTACCAGGGTGGGCATATCGAATACTTCAAATACATGGTGGACATGTTACGGGAGCGCGGCGCCGGTCATATTCAGGTATTTGGTGGCGGTGGTGGTGTCATTATCCCCAGCGAAATCAAGGAACTGCATGCGTATGGCGTAAGCCGTATCTATTCGCCGGAAGATGGTCAGACGATGGGCCTGCAGGGCATGATCGACGACATCATGCACAAGGTGACGGTGGAGCGCAAAGCCGCGCCGGCTCCGGATATGCAAGCCATGCAGGCCGGCGATCGGCTGGCTCTGTCACGGGTGATCAGCGCGTTGGAAATAGACGCCCTGGGCGCGGCGCAGAAGACGCAGCTGCAGCAGGCCGCCGACAAAATCGACACGGTTCCCGTGTTGGGTATTACCGGTACCGGGGGGGCGGGTAAATCGTCGCTGACGGATGAATTGATTCTGCGTCTGCGTCAGGACAGTGGTGACAGTTTGCGCATAGCAGTGCTGGCCATTGATCCGACCCGGCGTCGCACCGGTGGGGCGCTGCTGGGTGACCGTGTGCGTATGAACGCGATCTACCATCCCTCAGTGTATATGCGCTCCATTGCTACCCGGCGCTCGGAAACGGAGGTGCCGACCTACCTGCGCGATATCATCAACAGCGTCAAGCTTGCCGGCTTTGATCTGGTGATTGTGGAAACGCCCGGCATCGGCCAGGGCGACGCCGGTATTGTGCCGTATGTGAACAGTTCGTTGTACGTGATGACCCCTGAATTCGGCGCCGCCAGCCAGCTGGAAAAAATTGACATGCTAGATTACGCCGATGTTGTGGCCATCAACAAGTTTGACCGCAAGGGTGGCGAAGATGCCCTGCGTGATGTCAGCAAGCAGGTGCAGCGTAACCGCGTGGCGTTTGATAAAGCCGTGGAGCAGATGCCGGTATACGGCACCATTGCGGCGCGATTTAACGATGACGGTGTGACGGCGCTGTACCAGGCGCTGGTGCCGGTGCTGGCCGAACATGGTCTGCCAGCGTTCGAGCATCAGCTGGCGCCGGTGACTACCCGTACCTCTACGCAACAGTCAGTGATCATTCCTCCCCAGCGTCAGCGCTATCTGGCCGAAATTGCTGATACCGTGCGTGACTATCGGCGCCGGGTGGAACAACAGGCGGTGGTTGCCCGTGAGCTGCAGCAACTGCGGGCAGCACAGGACATGGCCGCCGACGGCGCATCCTCGGGCATAACAGAAAGTCTGCAGGGCCTGATCAAACAACGCCAGCAACTGTTGCGCGGTGACAGTGCAGCCCTGCTGGAGAGCTGGCCGGTACTACAAAACGAATATGCGGCCGACGAACTGGTCACCGATATACGGGGCAAAACCCAGCGCAATTCGCTGGCATGGACCACCATGTCGGGTACGCGCATCCCCAAAGTGTCACTGCCGCGGTTTCATGACCATGGCGATATCCTGCGCTGGCTGTCACTGGAAAACGTACCGGGTCGCTTCCCTTACACAGCCGGTGTGTTTGCCGTCAAGCGTGAGGGCGAAGATCCGACCCGCATGTTTGCCGGTGAGGGCGATGCCTTCCGCACCAACCGACGTTTCAAATCGCTGTCCGAGCATGCCGAGGCCAAGCGTTTGTCCACCGCCTTTGACTCGGTGACTTTGTATGGCTTTGATCCGGACGAGCGTCCGGATATCTATGGCAAGGTGGGCAACTCCGGCGTCTCCATTGCCACGCTGGATGACATGAAGGCCCTGTACGACGGTTTTGATCTGTGCCACCCGACCACGTCGGTGTCCATGACCATCAACGGCCCGGCACCGACTATACTGGCGATGTTCCTGAACGCGGCGATCGCCCAGCAGATGGAAAAATTTCGCAACGACAATGGCCGCGAGCCCGATGGCGACGAAGCGGCAACGGTCAAGGCACAGACACTGGCCTCGGTCCGCGGTACGGTGCAGGCGGACATCCTGAAAGAAGATCAGGGGCAGAATACCTGCATTTTCTCCACCGAGTTCAGCCTGAAGCTGATGGGTGATATCCAGGAATATTTTATCGCCAACAAAGTGCGCAATTTCTATTCGGTATCGATCTCCGGTTATCACATTGCAGAGGCCGGCGCCAACCCGATTTCACAGCTGGCGTTTACCCTGTCAAACGGTTTTACCTTTGTCGAAGCCTGGCTGGCGCGGGGCATGAGCATTGATGATTTTGCGCCCAATCTGTCCTTCTTTTTCTCCAACGGTATGGATGCCGAATACACGGTGCTGGGACGCGTTGCGCGGCGCATCTGGGCTACAACCATGCGCGAAAAGTACGGTGCCAATGAGCGCAGCCAGAAGCTGAAATACCATATCCAGACCTCCGGCCGATCATTGCACGCCCAGGAGATGTCGTTTAATGATATTCGCACCACTCTTCAAGCGCTGATTGCCGTCTACGACAACTGCAATAGTCTGCACACCAACGCCTATGACGAAGCGGTGACCACGCCCACCGGCGAGTCCGTGCGTCGCGCCGTGGCCATTCAGCTGATCATCAACAAGGAGTGGGGGCTGGCGCGCAATGAAAACCCGAATCAGGGCGCCTTCATCATTGATGAACTGACCGACCTGGTAGAGGAAGCCGTGATGCAGGAGTTTGAGCGAATCGCCGAACGCGGCGGTGTACTGGGTGCGATGGAAACCGGTTATCAACGCGGTCGCATCCAGGATGAATCCATGCATTACGAGCACAAAAAGCACGATGGTTCATTGCCGATTGTTGGCGTGAATACCTTCCTGAACCCAAATGGCAGTGACGATGAAGCCGAGTTCTCACTCGAGCTGGCGCGCTCCACTGATGAAGAAAAACAGAGTCAGATTCGTCGGCTGAGGGAGTTCCATCTGCGACATGAAAATGACGCCGAAAAAGCATTGCAGCGTCTGAAAAATGCCGCACAAAAAAATGAAAATGTGTTCGAGGTTTTGATGGACGCCGTGCAGGTTTGTTCGCTTGGGCAGATCACGCAGGCCTTCTTCGAAACCGGCGGCCAGTATCGACGATCAATGTGAAAAGTTGTAAAAAATTCTCATAAAAAATTCACAATAGACTTTACTTAAGTTTGTCTCTTTTTGTCCGATCTATGGTTGTAGTAATCATGGCGCTGGTTTAATCTGCGCCTAATTCGGACAGGACGGACTCTGTAGTTGTATCTAGTTGCCGACGTAGTAACCACCCTCGTGTTTGCTTTTCGATGTGCCTCGTACTTCTCCTCCCTGTTAGTTTCACTCCTGCGAGTAGTATGCATTTTGCGAGGAATCACTCATGGTCGAACACATCTCTTCTGTATCCAATATCCTGATTGTTATTGATAAAAAAATTGCCGACTGGTCAGTGCTGCGTGAAGCTGTGCCGGCCAGTAGTGATGTCGTTTTCATTGAAAGAGGTGAGAACGGCGTCGATGTGATTACCGCTGCGCTCGCACAGCGCAACAGTCTGGATGCCATTCATATTTTTAGCCATGGGCAGAGTGGTGCGGTGCAGCTGGGTGAGTCATGGCTCAATAGTGACAGTTTGAGCAATGATCCTGCACTGGCGCAGGCCCTGGCCAATGCGGTCAAGGATGACGGGGACATCCTGCTGTATGGTTGTGAAGTTGCGCAAGGAGCCAAGGGGATGGCGTTTGTTCGGCAGTTGGCGCACTTGACGGGGGCGGGCGTCGCCGCCTCCGTTGATCTTACCGGCAACGAGGAATTTGGTGGAAACTGGTCATTGGAAGTGCAGGTTGGAACAACCAATTATACGGCCAGTCTGCCTGCAGTGGTATTTGCTGAGTTCCAGGGCACTTTGGCGCCTCCCACTGATGAGAATTACGATGATGATCTTGGTTATTCCTCAGGTTCTGTGAGCACATTTGATCGGAGTGGCATCAGATATACGATTACCGGAACAAATGAACCTTATTTGAATGGAGTCAGTAATGATGGTCCACTCACCGGGCCGGAAGATTATGCCCTGTGGTTTGACGCGGAAGGCAAGAAACTCATATCCAGTATCAAGATAGAGGCTGTAGACCCAAGTGCCTTTCGCCTGATGGGCTTGAGCATGCATTTCAGTGCCGGTACAGATGCACTAATTACGCCGGATGGCAACGCCGGCGGTGCTGTGAGTTACGCCAGCAACAGTTTCTACCAAACTGCGGAGAATATTGACCTTTCCGGAAACAGTGATTTTTACAATATTACCAGTTTTACGATTTCAGGGGACAACCTTGGGCTGATTCTCGATGATCTGAACTTTGACGACCCTTTTGTTCCCAGTACCGCTCCCACACTTTCTGCCACCCCTACCGACCCCACTTTCACTGAGAACGGTACGGCTGTCGCCCTGTTCTCTGGTGCTGCTGCCGATACTAATGATGTTGGTCAGACTTTCACTGGTCTGTCGCTGACCGTGACTAATGTAAGCAACGGCGCTGATGAACTATTGTCCATTGATGGTGCCACAATTGCTCTCACCCACGGCAATACAGGGGCACTGGTGGGTAATGGCAACTACAGTGTTGGTGTCAGCGGTACTACGGCAACTGTGACACTCACCGGTATCGTGCGCAGCAATGCCCAGATGAACACTCTCATCGAAGGCATCACTTATCGTAATACGAGTGAATCGCCTGGCGAAACTGGCCGGGTGATTACTATCACCCAGACTGCTGACGATGGTGGCAGCAATAACACGGTCGCGCTCAGCGAATCGTCCACGGTGTTGGTAGCGGCGGAGAATGACGCCCCCACCGCCACCAATCTGACACAAACACAATCGTTTTCAGAGGATCCGGGTGCGATGGCACTGAACGATATTGTGGTGACCGACGTGGACGCTGGTGACAATATTACCGCCACGTTGACGTTGAGTAATCCGGCGGCGGGCAGCTTGAGTAGTGGCAAGTTTGGATCTGCAACGTCCAATTATAATGCAGATACTGGGGTTTGGATGGTGACCGGGTCGGTTGCCGATGTAAACGCCGCCCTGGCCGCCGTTGCTCTGACGCCGGCGGCGGACTGGGATCAGAATTTCAGTATCGCAACACGTATTCGCGATGCCGATGGCGGCGGCCCGACCGATGGCGCCATCACGGTGAATGTGACGGCTGTGAATGACGCTCCGCTGGTAAGCACTACGGGTACCGCGGCAACGTTCACCGAGAACAGCTCGGCAACGGTGGTGGACGCGAGCCTGACGGTAGCTGATGTGGACAGCAACACTCTGACATCGGCCGAAGTGACCATATCTGCGAACTATCAGAGTGGTGAAGATGTGCTGGCATTTAGCAATGATGGCAGCACTCAGGGAAACATCGTCGGATCTTTTGAAGCCGGCACGTTGACCCTGACTTCCAATGGCGGTACCGCCACTGTCGCAGAGTTTCAGAGTGCATTGCGGTCTGTAACCTACCTGAACAGTTCGGAACGTCCGGTCACCGCTCAGCGCACAATTTCGTTCAAAGTTAGTGATGCCACCGAGGTATCAACTACGGCTACCCGTCTACTTGATATAGCGTCTGTTAATGATGCACCGGGCAGTAATCCGGCGGATGGCTATATCAATACCGGCGTTTCACTGATCAATGGTGATATCGCAGAAATCACGGATGCCATGCTGCACGAAGGCGATGTTGATGATGACGGTCTAGATGTCACCTACACGTTAGACTCTGCGCCGGTCAATGGCACGTTGTTCGTGGATGCGAATAATAACAACCTTGTGGATGCCGGTGAGGCACTGGTCGTGGAGCATAGCTTTACGCAGGCTGACATTGATCTCTCCAGGTTGCATTACGTTCATGATGGCAGTGCCACCACCTCAGACAGTTTTGTGTTCTCTGTCCGTGACGATGACGGCGCTACCCTGTTGGGACAAAGCTTCAGCATCACCTTGTCTGAGCGACCGGTGATCGCAGTAGGGGCTGGTACCCCGGCCTACACAGAAGACAATGCAGCGGTTACAATCGCGCCGGCTCTGGTGGTCACGGATGGCGACAGCGTTAATGACATGACGGGTGCCACGATCATTGTTACCGACCGTGTTTCGGGGGATCACTTGGGCTTTGCAGACCAGAACGGTATTGCCGGTACTTATGATGCCGGCACAGGCACACTTACTCTGACCGGCACCGCCAGCGTAGCGAACTATCAGGCAGCGCTGCGCAGCGTCACCTTCAGTTCCGACAGCAACAATCCGGCAACCGGCGCCGCAGAGCGCACTATCGAGTTTCGTGTTCAGGACGGATCAGGCCTGCACAGTGTCTCCGGGACGTCCACGACCGTGTTGGTGACTAATCAGAATGATGCGCCGGTGCTGGATGCGACGGAATCACCCACGCTGAATGTTGTTGCTGAGGATACCGGCGCGCCGGTCAATGGGAGCACTACTGGCAGTTCGCTGGTCTCCTCTCTGCTGGCCGGTGCAACGGACGTAGATACCGGCGCATTGCAGGGCATGGCGATTACCCAGACTAACCACGTCGAGGGTATGCTGTGGTACTCGACTGATGCCGGTACCAGCTGGCAACAGGTCGGGGCGGTCAGCGCCAGTAGTGCACTGTTGCTGACGCCCGACAGCCGTCTGTACTGGCAGCCTGAAGCAAACAAAAATGGCACTGTCAGCGATGTCCTGCGGTTCCTGGCGTGGGACCGAAGTGCGGGTGTCGCTGGCGGCACGGTGGATGCAAGCACCAATGGCGGCGCAACGGCATTTTCGGCGGCGTCAGATTCTGTGGCGATCACGGTCACTGCGGTCAACGACGCGCCCGCCGGCGAAGTGACCCTAACTGGTTCCGCTCAGGTTGGTTCAATACTTACTGCAGTGACAGACACCCTCACCGACGTGGACGGTCTGGGCACGTTTGCCTATGTCTGGAAAACCGATGATAAAATCATCGCGGATGAAACCACGGACAAGCTGACGCTAACCAATGACATGCTGGGTGGCAAAGTCACCGTCACGGTGCAGTACACGGATAAAGGCAACACGCCGGAAGCTGTCACCAGCGATGCAACAGCCGCCGTTCAGAATCCTCCGCCGCCAACGCCGGCCGGCGAAACTGTAGACGGCGCAGAAGTCACTGAATCTTCTGGCACGGCGCCTGACGGCACCTCAGTCAATGTGACTGATATCGGCATCGTGACCGAGAACCGCGATGAAGCTACCGGTGACGCTGAACTGGCCAATGTACCGCTGGTAACCAACGGTGATACCCGTGTTCTGGAAGTCGGTCTGCCTACCGGTGTCGGTATGCGCGTGGAAAGCGGTTCAGCCGGCAATGCCGGTGGCGCCAGCGGCCTGCTTGCGGCGATCCGCTCACGTACCAATACACCAGAGCAGCAGGGCGACCGGGATGAGATGACCGGCGCCGGCGGCGGCTTCCTGCAGGATCTGCCGGACCCGGACAATCTGGTGGTGCGCACATTGGTGCCTACGGTGCCGGCGAACACGACAACGGGACCCGCCAACCCCATTCTGGTCAGTGCTGCGCCCGCGCAACCGGGCACGCCATCCGTAGCGCTGGTGATCGATACCCGCAGCCTGCCGTCCGGCACGGTGATTCAACTGGAGAACGTGCAGTTCGCTGCCGTGGTCGGTGATGTGCGCATGACCGGCGGCAGCGGGTCCCAAGTGGTCAGTGGCGACAGCGGAAACCAGATCATCGTGCTTGGTGAAGACGATGACGTATTGCGCGGCGGTGCCGGTGATGACCTGGTAGGCTCGCGTGACGGTGCCGACAGGTTGTACGGCGACAGTGGTAACGACTGGCTGGTCGGCGGTGCGGGCAACGACACGCTGGAAGGTGGCACCGACAACGATGTGTTGCAGGGCGGCGCCAGTGACGCCGGTCAGTGGCAGTTCAGGCTGGTAGACGGCGAACTGGTGAGTGAGTTTACCGCCAGCGAAGCGATTGCCGCTGATGCAGCCACCGTGACCCATGTGGGTCCCTGGTGGGCCGACGGTGTCGCGGCCAGAGACAGTGATGGGCGACTGGCGTTCAGCTATGCGGCCTCGGATCGACTGGAACTGGTGGCGACCTTGTACAAGGCAGCGACCGGTGACCGGGCACAGTTGATGGACTTCAACGCCTTCGTCAACAGTGAACTGACGGCCGAGGAACTGGCGCAGGAAGCAGTCACCTTCTTCTTCGACAGCCAGGGTCCGCTGCCGCAGGCACTGGAAGTGCAAGTGTCCCTGCTGATTGAGGCAGTCTGGGGCAAAGGCAGTGCCAGCGAATCTCTGATCAGCGAGGGCGTGAACTTCCTCAATGCCGGCGGCAGTTGGGGCAGTGCCATGCTGTTGCTGGCGAAGGCACAAGAGGCAGAGCAATTGTTGAGCAACGCGGCCGGCGACCTGATACTGGTGTCAGATTACCAGACCAGCGAAGCAGGCTGGTCGGCTGGCAGTGGTAATGACATTCTGCGCGGCGGGGCCGGCAATGATCGCCTGGTGGGTGGTGACGGCAATGATCTGCTTGATGGCGGCGATGGCACAGACGTGGCGGTGTTCACCGGCGGGCTACAGGACTTCTGGCTCCAACGGCAACTGCGTGAAGACGGTGGCGAACAGCTGGTGTTGACCCGCAAACTCAGTGGTGAGACTGACACGCTGATCGACATCGAATTGTTGAAGGTGGGTGGACACTACTTCGGTGCTGCCGGCACCCTGCCAGGGATAGACCTGGGCACCCAGGTAGATCTGGGTGACCACGTTATCCAGCTGACAGCGCAGCAGGTGCAGGCAATGGATCTGGCCGGTATTTACTGACGAATCGTGTGATCGCCCGCAAGGGCGATCAACGGCTCCGTTGTTTCCAGCTGGTAGTCCTGTTCCTTGACCGTCGATACGTAAAGGAACTGTGTCGATACACGCTCCGAAGTAATGTCCAGTTCCATCCAGCCTCTGCCCAGGCCGCGCATATAGCGCATCTCGGGACTGCTGTGCATGAACGCGGCGACCAGTTCAGGTTCCGGTAATGGCATGAAATTCTCAAAGCCCGGTGACGAGACACTGGGCGTGCCAAACTCCACCGCAACGGCTTCACCGCTGTCGTTGTGCAGATCAAACGCCCATGAACTGTGAGTATCGCCGGCCAGCACTACCGCGTTATTGGCGTGTTGGCGGAACAGCTCCAGCACGCGCTCGCGATCTGCCGGATAGCCGTCCCAGGCGTCCAGGTTCAGCGGCAGGCCCATCTGGCCGCGTTCACGCAGCATGCGGTAGCGATCCGGCACGTCACCGGCAAACGCTTCATCAGCAACCTGCGGGATCTCCTTGCGACCCATAATGACCTGCTGGCCGATTACCTGCCAGGGAATGCCGGCGGCGCTGGAACGGCGCAATTCGGTCTCCAGGAAGGCATGTTGCGAGGCACCCATTACCGTGCGGGCGGGATCCGCCAGACCGCGGCGCAAGGTATCGATGTTCATGTCATGGGTCAGTTGCTCGTCTCTTGCTACCAGGCGGGTGTCCAGCATGATCAGCGTGGCCAGATCACCGAAATCAAAACTTCGATAAATGATGCCGTCTTCAATACTGCTTTGCTCACGGATGGGCAGCCATTCGTAAAACGCCTGAATGGCCGCGTGCCGACGCACATCAAAATCGCCTTCACCGCGGTCCGGGTTGTGATTCTGGGCGCCGGTTTTGAAGGTGTTGTTGGTGATCTCGTGGTCGTCCCACACGCAGACGAAGGGGTGTGCCTGATGCACGGCCTGCAGGTCGGCATCGGAGCGGTAAAGACCGTAACGCATGCGGTAGTCTTCCAGCGACACGATTTCATGTTCTGGCTGTACGTTGCGGCCTTTGTCCAGCATCTCGGCGTCAGCATAGCCGCCCTCGGCATACTCATAAATATAGTCGCCCAGGTGCAGAACCGCATCACAATCGCGGCCCGCAATTTCGCGATAAACGTTGAAGTAACCTTGCGGATAGTTGGAACAGGACACCACTGCCAGTCGGGCCTGAGCGACGCCAGCCGCTGGCAATGTGCGGGTACGTCCCACCGGACTGGTAACACCGTCGACGATAAAGCGGTAAAAATACGAGTGCCCGGCCTCGAGTCCGGCCGCGTCGATCTTGACGGTGAAGTCCCGGTCAGGCCCGGTCTGTGTGCCACCGGTGGCAATCAGCGTATCGAATCCCTGATCGCTGGCCACTTGCCATTGCACATTGACCGTTTCCGCGCGTCCGCTGCCAGGCAAGACCCGGGTCCACAGAATGACACGGTCCTGCAGTGGGTCACCGCTGGCAACTCCGTGCGTGAAGTGCGCGGCCGCCGCAGCGTGGATGGGCAGGCCACGCACTGACAGGGCGCCCAGCATGGTGGCAGAGACCGTCAGGAAACGACGGCGGCTAAACGGAAAGCGTGGAGAGGACATAAGGTTACACCCCGATCATAAGGCTGGTTGATAACGACTCATGCTAGTGCCCGTAAGCGACAGATTAGTGACAGCCACACGGGTGCGTTCGACATCAATCGCGAGTTATGCGATGTTTATGCCGCTGAAGACCGGCCGTTCGATAGTGCCGATCGTGGATCGAAACCGCAAGTGAGATAAACGCATGATAATGTGGATAATCAGTTACCTGATGTTGGGTGTTTTGACCGGATTTCTCGCTGGCCTGTTCGGTATCGGCGGCGGCGCGGTCATGGTGCCGGTGCTGACCGTGATGTTCGTGGCCCAGGGTTTTGCTCCGGAGTACGTTGTACATCTGGCGCTAGGCACGTCCATGGCCGCCATTGTGCCCACATCAATTGCCAGTATGCGGGCGCACCATGGTCACGGCGCGGTATTGTGGCCGGCCGTGCGTGGCCTGGCGCCCGGGATTGTGGTTGGCACCTTCGCGGCAACTTTTCTGGCTGCCTGGTTATCGCCGCAGCCGCTGGCCATCTTTTTCTGTCTGTTCATGACCTACGTGGCCGCGCAGATGATCCTCAACCGCAAACCCGATCCGGCGCGTGAATTGCCGGGACTGACCGGGCTGTCGCTGGTGGGCGGCGGTATCGGTGGGGTTTCTGCGCTGGTCGCCATCGGCGGTGGCACCATGACCGTGCCATTTCTGGTGTGGTGCAATGTGCGCCTGCAGACGGCCATTGGCACATCAGCCGCGGTGGGTCTGCCCATCGCGCTGGCGGGGTCAATGGGTTATGTCCTTAACGGCTGGGGTGTGGCCAGTCTGCCGGCGTATACGCTGGGATTTGTCTATTGGCCGGCGGTGCTGGCCATGGCGGCGGCGAGTTTCCTGTCGGCGCCGCTGGGTGCCCGACTGGCACACAGCCTGCCGGTTGCCACATTAAAAAAACTGTTTGCCGCGCTGGTCATCCTGCTGGCGTTGCAGATGCTGCGCACAGTGCTCGACTATTGATCGGCAAGAGGGTTATTGGCGATGGCAAAGTGGCTGGCAAAAACCGAACCGGATGAATGCGGTATTGATGACTTCGCTGCTGACCCGCGACGTGCCATCGTCTGGGAAGGTGTGCGCAACTATCAGGCGCGTAATTTTCTGAGCGACATGGCAGTGGGCGATGAGGTGTTTATCTACCATTCCAGTTGCAAACATATTGGTATCGCCGGTATCGTCAAAGTGGTGCGCGCGGCCTATCCTGATCCGGCGCAGTTTGATCCGGCGTCACCTTATTTTGATAGCAAAAGTCCGGCGGACAGGCCGCGTTGGCAGGCTGTCGACATGGTCTTTGTCGACAGGCTGTCGCGGCTGCTGCCCCTGGAGGAATTGAAGTCCTTGCCAGGCCTGGCCGATCTGGCGCTGGTCAAAAAAGGCAGCCGCCTGTCGGTGATGCCGGTCAGCCAGGCTGAATGGGACATCATCCTCAAGGCGGTGTGAATCACGCGCTCAGTCGATGTCCTGTTCGGCAAACAGTTTGAGTCGCGTGATCGCCGCATCCCATTGCGCTGATGCCGTTTCCAGATAGGTTCTGGCGCGCTCAATGCCTTTGGGGTGGAACAGATAACGACGTTCACGGCCAACCCGCTGCTGCCTGACCAGGCCGGCGGCCTGCAAGACGTTCAGGTGTTTGCTGATCGCCTGCCGGCTCAGTCCGCTGCCCTCGGTCAGGTCGACGATGGCGTGTGCTCTGCCATCCTGCAGTCTGGCCAGCAGAGCCAGTCTCGTGCTGTCACCCAGGGCAGCAAAGACCGGCGCCGTTTCCTGCAGCTGCGCCGGATCAGTGGGCAAGGACATAATCGCTGATCTGTTTCGCCTGAATATCCCAGCCCTGGGTGTTGAGGCGGATGGCTTCAATACGTTTGGTTTCCGGCAGTGCCGCAAAGCCCGACTCGGTAATGGTCAGGCGCGTGCCGTCGCCGGTTTCTTCCAGCCTGAATTCCACTCGTGTGGTGGGCTGCTGCGCCGGAGGCAGACCCGGTTCGATGTCCTCATGATGCCAGTGGAAAGAGAACAGGGCTTCCGGTTCCATGGTTTCGATCTTTGCCAGCCACTCATGACCTTCGTAACCGGGATAGGTGGTCAGACCGGTGGAGCGTGACCCCGGGGCAAACGGTTCATTCAGATCCACGCAGAACCACTGACCAAACTGACGGTAGTCGGTCAGTGCCTGCCAGACCCGCGACACCGGGGCCTTGATTTCAACAACTTTGACAATTTTGTCTTGTGTGTTCATAAGCAACCTCCTGGTTGCGTTTATGGTAAACCAGGAGAATTGCTATATGCAACCACAAGGTTGCATATATGTTTTTCAGGAGTAGGCAGGCTTGTCTTTGCCTTGTCCTGGTAGCGCACGGGTACCATGACCAGGTTGCGACCGGCGTCCGTAGCGACTGATGTCCAGACCCTGAGTGTCGATGGCCGGGCGCCGGCTGTCGATGATGTCGGCCAGCACCTGAGCCGAGCCGCACGACATCGTCCAGCCCAGAGTACCGTGCCCCGTGTTCAGAAACAGATTGTCCAAGGCGGTCGCGCCGACGACGGGGGTGCCGTCTGGCGTCATTGGTCGCAGACCTGCCCAGTACCGGGTGTCAGTGTTGTCGCCGCCGCCGGGGAACAGGTCGTTGACCACCATCCTCAATGTTGCCAGCGGCTTCTGGCGCAGCCGCAGGTCAAAGCCCGCCAGTTCCGCCGTACCGCCAACCCGGATGCGGTCAGCAAACCGGGTAATGGCCACCTTGTAGGTTTCATCCATGATGGTGGATGTCGGCGCCCGGCTGCTGTCGCGCACTGGTACGGTCAGTGAATAGCCCTTGACCGGATACACCGGCAGATCAATACCCAGGGGGCGAAGCAACTCAGGCGAGTAACTCCCCAGGGCCAGCACAAAATTGTCGGCGTGCAGGGTGTGCCGGTCGCCTTCTCGGGTCGCAATGTCAACGCCAGTAATGCGCTGGCCATCGCTGCTTAGCGAGTTGATGTCGCAACCGTATTGGAAGCGGACTCCCAGTGCGCGGCAACGGGTCTCAAGCTCGGCGGTAAACAACTGGCAATCGCCGGTTTCATCCAGCGGCAGACGCAATCCACCGACAAATTTGCTCTGACTGCTGGCCAGTCCCGGCTCGGCACGTACGCAGCCGGCTTTGTCCAGCAACTCAAAAGGCACCCCCAGCTGTTGCAATACATCGATGTCCTTTGCCGCAGCATCCAGCTGCTTTTGGGTCCGGAACAATTGCAGCGTGCCGTGCTGGCGCTGCTCATAGTCAATGCCGGTTTCCGAGCGCAGTTCGATCAGGCACTGCCGGCTGTGGTCGGCCAGGCGCATCATGCGTTGCTTGTTGGTAGCGTATCGGTCAGCCGTGCAGTTGCGCAGCATCTGCCACATCCAGCGATACTGATTCAGGTCCGCCGTTGGACGGATGGCCAGCGGCGCGTGTTTGGACAGCAACCATTTGATGGCTTTCAGCGGCACGCCTGGCGCCGCCCACGGCGCAGAATATCCGGGTGATACCATGCCTGCATTGGCAAAGCTGGTCTCCTGTGCCGGGCCAGGCTGGCGGTCAAGCACAGTCACCTGATGCCCGGCTTTGGCCAGGTACCAGGCGCTGGTAATGCCAATAACACCGGCGCCAAGAATAATGCTGTGTCCGGGGTGTGCGTTCTGCATAAAAAACTCCAGTCGTTTACCCGTCAATTGGTGGGTGGACGATGGAGCTATTGTAAGATGAGTCCACTGCGTGTATTTTCTGATTGAAAGTGCTAATGCAGGATAAAACACTGTCTTTTGTGGCTAATGCAGGAATAAAACGTGAAAACTCGCAGAGCCTCCAGCCGCGAGCTGGACAAGATTGATCGCCAGATCCTGCGCATCATGCAGCGTGAAGGACGTATATCCTATGTAGATCTGGGTGAACGGGTCGGGCTATCCACCACCCCATGCATGGAGCGGGTCAAACGTCTGGAGCGGGAAAAATTTATCCTGAGTTACGGCGCCCGCCTGAATCCGCAGAAATTGCAGGCCAATCTGCTGGTGTTTGTCGAGATCAGCCTGACGTCCAAGTCAGCCAGCATTTTTGAGGATTTTCGCAAAGCCGCCATTAAATTGCCGCATGTTCTGGAGTGTCATCTGGTGTCCGGGGATTTTGACTATCTGGTCAAGGCCAGAATTTCGGAAATGGCCTCGTATCGTAAACTGCTCGGGGACATTCTGCTGAAACTGCCTGGCGTACGCGAGTCCAAAAGTTACATCGTCATGGAGGAGATCAAGGAAACCCTCGAGCTGCCCGTGCCCGACGATACGCCGGACATCGTGTAAAATTCTGAGACAGCTTGCGCTCAGTCAGCATATTGATGCCAATCTGTCGCCAGCGGCAGTGAAATGCCGGTCAGACAGGGTAAAAAGGACTGGAATCCGCCGGCGCAACACGCAACAATCACTCCCATTGTGATTAACGACACGGAGCTGCCCATGAGTGCCAATGCCAAAGATATCTTCAACTCGCGCCCATCTCATATCAGCGACGAAGAGTGGCAGGTCAGGATAGAACTGGCCGCTGCCTATCGGCTGGTTGCGCATTTTGGCTGGGATGACCTGATCTTTACGCATCTGTCGGCGCGTGTCCCCGGCGGTGATCACCATTTTCTGATCAATCCCTATGGCATGATGTTTCATGAAATTACCGCGTCCTCGCTGGTCAAGGTGGATCAGCAGGGCGAGATCATGTCGGACAATGGTTACAAGGTGAACCCCGCCGGGTTTACCATTCACAGCGCCATCCACATGGCCCGCGAAGACGCCGGCAGTGTCATGCATCTGCACAATCACGCCGGCACGGCAGTGTCCGCGCAGAAAGAGGGCCTGTTGCCGATCACCCAGACGGCCATGCTGGTGCATCCGCGCATTGCCTATCACGACTATGAAGGTGTGGCACTGAACCTGGATGAACGTGAGCGCATCGTTCAGGATCTGGGCGACAAGGACATCATGATTCTGCGCAATCACGGCACGCTGACCGTCGGCAAGACCGTTCCTGAAGCCTTTACGCTGATGTATTTTCTGGAAAACGCCTGTGAAAAGCAGATACGCGCCCAGGCCGGCGGTGAACTGTGCATGCCTTCCCAGCAGGCCATTGACACTACCCGCAAACAGTCCGAGACCTTACCCAAAGTGGCGCCGCTATTGTGGCCGGGCCTGATGCGTACGCTGGATGCCAAGGACGCGAGCTACCGGACCTGAAAAGGGCGTCAGGGCTTGCCGATCTGCGACACTGAAATCAGCTTGTTATTGTCATCCAGCTCCAGTCGGAAACTGCCCCGGATGCCCTCATGGCTGACAAAGCGTTGCAGGATGGAGGTGGGGAACTGCACGCGCCGACCGTCACGCGCGCGGCAGGAGACGTGACGGGCCGAGCCCTGATAGTGCCGCAGAAATTCGTCGGCACTGATGCGCAGATCAACAATCAGGATATTGGGCATGAGTATGAACCGGTCTGTCCGGCGGGCACATCACCCGCGATAATTTGTCTGGTCCCCCAGCCAGGCTACCCGAATCTGAATAGCAAAGCATTAAGAGTGCCACTTGTCTTACCTTTCACTTTTTATAACCGGCTTCATCGCCGCCACGCTGCTGCCTGCCTCCTCCGAGGTTCTGCTACTGGCGCTGTTTCAGCAGGGGCTGAGTCCGCTGCTGTTGTGGTTGTCAGCAACGGCGGGAAATACCCTGGGCTCCTGTGTCAACTGGTATCTGGGTCGCGAGATTCTGCGTTTTCAGCACCGGCGCTGGTTTCCCGTCAGCAGCGACAGTTTGCAGCGAGCGCAGCAGCATTTCAAGCGTTATGGTTACTGGAGCCTGCTATTTGCCTGGTTGCCTGTGGTGGGCGACCCGTTGACCTTTGTAGCGGGTATATTGCGTATGCGCTTCAGTGTGTTCGTAGTGCTGGTATTGGCAGGCAAGGGCCTGCGCTACGCAGTGCTCATGTGGCTCGCCAGTCGTCTGTTCACGGGCTAGTCTGCGCCGATACGATCCGGCAACGGGGTCTTGTTTAATGCCACGGCGATTGCCTGCCTGGCGTGAATCGCCGTGGTGTCGTACAGCGGAACATCGGTGTCCTGCTGCTGAATCAATAACGCGATTTCGGTGCACCCCAGTATGATGGCCTGCGCACCGCTGGCGGCGAGCCGGGAAACGATGTCCAGAAAACGCTGTTTTGAGGTGTTGTTGATAACCCCCAGACACAGTTCCGAATAGATCACGTCGTGTATGGTCGTGCGGTCGTCTTCATTCGGAATCAGCACATCAATACCCTGTGCCTGCAAACGCGCTTTGTAAAAGTCCTGTTCCATGGTGAAGCGGGTCCCCAGCAGGCCGACACGTGTGATGCCATCAGCAATCAGCACATTGGCCGTGGCATCGGCAATGTGCAGAACGGGGATATCAATCCTGGCCTGAATCTGAGGGGCAACCTTGTGCATGGTGTTGGTACAGATCAACAGAAAGTCGGCGCCGGCGTGCTGCACCGACAATGCCGCATTGCCCAGAATGTCAGCGGTTTTGTCCCACTCGCCCTGGTGCTGCAGGGTTTCTATTTCGGCAAAATCCACGCTGTACAAGGCAATCTTAGCCGAATGCAAGCCGCCCAGTCCGGTCTTGATGCCCTCGTTGAGCGCCCGATAGTAGCTTTGTGTAGATTCCCAGCTCATACCGCCGAGTAGTCCGATGGTTTTCAAGATAGCTTCTCCCTGTTGCGATGCACGCCAACAGACTAACAGGGGCAGCGGCTGACCTTGCCATCTCCGCCGCCATAACGTGCCTCGACGCGATTACGATACCATGCCGCGTAGTCTAGCACAGGGGCATCAGGATGATGCCCCTGCATATGTGCAACATAGGCGTCATAGTCGCCGACGCCAATCATCAGACGCAGGGTCTGGGCAGTCATGCCCAGCCCGTATTGCAACGATTGTTTAAGGGAAGCGTGTTCCGGAAGTGGTTTCATTACGCATACCCTTGAACCAGATCGGCTTCCACGCTCGGCGGCGTTTTCATCGCCTGGCGAACGGATTTGATGGCAAAAATCACCATTGTCACCACCACGATCATGAAGAACACTGTCATGAAGGCGTTAATACGGTCATTAAATACCACCGCCTGCATTTGTGCCATGGTCGTCGCCGGCGCCAGTACCTCACCGCGCGCAATGGCGCTGGCAAAGACCTCGGCATGCGCGAGAAAACCAATGGCAGGAATGTCGCTGAACAGTTTCTGCCAGCCAGCGAACATGGTAATCATCAGTACCCAACACGCAGGCACGGCCGGTACCAGGGCCAGGCGACCCCGACCCATACGCACCAGTGCCACGGTCGCCAGAATCAGCGCGATGCCCGCCAGCATCTGGTTGGAGATCCCAAACAGCGCCCACAGAGTATTGATGCCGCCAAACGGATCCGACACACCCTGATAAAGGAAGTAGCCCCATCCCGCGACCACCAGTGCGGTGGCCAGCAGGTTGGCGCCGATGTTGTTGGTGTCCTTGAGGGCCGGTACCATAGTGCCCAACAGGTCCTGCATCAGGAAGCGGCAAACGCGCGTACCGGCATCCAGGGTGGTCAGAATGAACAGGGCTTCGAACAGGATGGCGAAGTGGTACCAGAACGCCATCATGGTGCCGCCGCCCATCGCCTCCGACAGAATAAACGCCATGCCGACCGCGAAAGTGGGGGCGCCACCGGTCCGTGACAGAATGCTGCCCTCACCCATATCTGCGGCCAACTGATTCAGCATGTCCGGCGTCACCACAAATCCCCATTGGCTGATGGCAGCCGATGCGCTTTCGACGGTGGTGCCGATCACACCCGGGCCGCTGTTCAGCGCGAAGTAGACGCCAGGATCCAGCACGCAGGCTGCAATCAGTGCCATGATCGCCACGAAAGACTCCACCAGCATCGCGCCATAACCGATGGGGCGCACGTGCCCCTCATTGTCGATCATCTTTGGCGTGGTGCCGGAGGAGACCAGCGCATGGAAGCCGGACACCGCACCACAGGCAATGGTAATGAACAGGAACGGGAACAGCGCGCCGGAGAACACCGGGCCGCTGCCGTCAATGAACGGCGTGACCGCTGGCATTTTCAGCGCCGGGTTGACCACCAATATACCGATGGCCAGGCCAGCGATGGTGCCAATTTTCAGGAAGGTGGACAGATAGTCCCGTGGTGCCAGCAGTAACCAGACCGGCAACACGGATGCGATAAACCCGTAACCCATCAGCCACAGCGTCAGTGCCTTGCCGTCAAGGTTGAAGACTTCACCCCAGTATGGGTGCGCGGCAACCGCCTGCCCGTAGATCAGGGCAAGTATCAGCATGACAAAACCGATGACGGAAATTTCGCCGACTTGACCGGGCCGTATGTAACGCAGATATATACCCATGAACAACGCGATCGGAATAGTGGCTGCCAGCGTAAAAACGCCCCAGGGACTGCCGACCAGCGCCTTGACGACGATCATGCCAAGCACCGCCAGCAGGATGATCAGAATGGCCATGATGCCGATCAAACCCACGATACCGGCAACCGAGCCCATCTCGCGACGAATCATGTCGCCGAGGGAGGCACCGTTGCGGCGAGTGGAGAGGAACAGAATGATCATGTCCTGCACGGCACCCGCAAACACGACACCGGCCAGAATCCACAAGGTGCCGGGCAGGTAACCCATCTGCGCGGCCAGCACCGGGCCGACCAGCGGACCGGCGCCGGCGATGGCGGCGAAGTGGTGCCCGAACAGTACCCACTTGTGAGTCGGCACGTAGTCCAGGCCGTCGCTCATGGTGTGGGCGGGCGTGGGACGGACGGGATTCAGTTGTAAGACACGATCAGCGATAAAACGACTGTAAAAACGATAGGCAATCAGATACACGGATAATGCTGCCACCACCAGCCACAACGCGCTGATGGTTTCGCCACGGTGCAACGCCAGTACAGCAAGACACACCGCACCGACCAGGGCAATTACGCCCCACATAATTTTTTCTTTCATGGTGATAAATTCCGGCGCTGAGAGTACAGCGCCGGAGTAGCATACGCCTGCTTGGCAAGCGGCGGGAGAGTAGCCAGATGAAATATTTTGTAACCTGACTTGTGGAACGCTAATTGCTTACGCTGTTTGCTACTGGGATTTGCGACGCCGTGTTTCACGAACGGCCAGCGCCAGCATGGTAATAAAGGTCAGCGGGATGGCGACAAACAGCATCATCGGACCAAACCAGCTCAAGGCGTCACTGGCAGTTGCCACCATGATCAGGTATGCCGTGTAAGCCACGTAGTATGCCAGCAGCACGGCCCCTTCCTGGCGACTGATGACACCGCCGGTAAAAAAGATGGGCACGCAGGCCAGAGCGACCAGTATCATCACCGGAATATCAAAGCGTACGAATTCGGGCGATATGACAATGCCGGTTGGCGCAATGATGCTGGCGACACCAAGCACGCCCATCAGGTTGAATATATTGCTGCCAACCACGTTGCCGACGGCAATGTCCCGCTCGCCGCGCAGTGCGGCAATGATAGAAGTCACCACTTCAGGCATGGAAGTACCGGCAGCAACAATCGTCAGTCCCACGACCAGTTCGCTGACACCGAGGTATTGCGCAAACGTTACCGCACTGTCGACAAACCAGCGTGATCCGGTCACCAGCAGCGCCAGCCCGATAATGAGCAGCAGTGTATCCTTGAACCAGCTGGTTTTGGCATCGGGCGCAACCCCGTATTCCTCTGCGAATTCCAGTTTGACTGCCGCACTTTCCCTGCGACTCATGGTAATCAGCACGCCGATATAGATGAGCAGCCCGGCGAACAAGGCGATGCCGTCAAACCGGCTGAAGCCACCGTCGAGCGCCAGCAACATAACCAGCACTGAGAGCGCCACCATGATGGGTACGTCCATCCTGATCAGCTGACTGGAAACCACCAGCGGTACGATGAGCGCGGATACACCGAGAATGAACAGCACGTTGAAAATATTGCTGCCAACGACGTTGCCGACAGCGATGCCGGCCTGGTCAGCGAGCGCGGATTTTACACTGACTGCCAGCTCTGGCGCGCTGGTACCAAAGGCAACCACAGTCAGACCCACTACCAGCGGAGAGATACCAACAGCGGCGGCAAGACGGCCGGCGCCCCGCACCAGAAATTCTGCACCGATGATCAGAAATACCAGGCCTGCAACAAACAAGATTATCGTCATGCGACACTCCTTATCGGACCGCGGACTCACCTGGAAAACTGGGAGTGAGAATGCCGCGCAGCATAGCGACAGCGATGAACAACGTCCAGCGGCTTTGGTGTTATTTTTCAGCCCTCATACGCGCCTTGTCCCGATACATTTCGGCATCGGCAGCGCCGAGCAACTGGTCGGCGGTATCAGCGCCGTCACGGCAGACGATGGCACCGATGCTGACACTGACGGTAAAGCTGCCACCGGGAATGGCGAGTGGCCCTTCCAGGCGTGCACGCAAGCGACTGACGACCTGCTCAAGCACTTCCTGCGAGTCGATCGGGCGGGCAATGACAAGGAATTCGTCACCACCCAGGCGGCCGGCGAAGTCGGCTTCACGCACGGCTTCGCGCAGGCGGTCAGCAATACTGTGCAACAGATGGTCACCGGCGCTGTGCCCAAATCGGTCATTAACCAGCTTGAAATCGTTAATGTCAGCCATGATCACAGCAAATGCTTCCCCGCTGCGCTTGCATTCAGCCAGGGTCTGGGAGAGTCGCTCATCAATGCAGCGACGGTTCGGCAGCCCGGTCAGAGAATCTTCGCGTGCCATCTGCATGACCTGTTGCCGTGAGCGGAAATAACATGCCACGCTGATACCAAACATCCACATGACATAAAAATTGGTGCCGGTGAACAGATACCATTGTGTCACTGTTGAACCGGTTCCGCTCATAACCTGGTCACTGTTGATCAATGACATCAGCAGCCGTGAACCTACGGAGAGCGCCATCAGTGCTGCGCCGAAGCCGGCAAGTGCATTGGCAATGAGCTCTTCCCGGCTTACGGGGCGCCAGACGAACGCAATCGCTGCAATCAGCATGAAGGTCATGGTGAACGAGTCGTGAAACATATAACGGGCTGCCGCGTCAAAGCGGTTGATCCACGATGCCAACAGAAACACGGGAATCAGGGCCAGCAGCAAAGCCCAGCGACGTCGACTGCGGAAACCCCGAAAACGCAGCGTGCCTTCCATCAATAACATATTGCCCGGCAAGCTGAGCGAGTTACTCAAAAAGGGTGCAACACCTTCCGGGAAATTCAGTTGCACGCCCAGAAACAGCGTCAAGGTGGACGTCAACAACAGCACGCCGCCCAGTAGCCACAGTCTGACGCCCGGCATGTCGCGATTGATACGCCAGATCAGGAACAACACAATGGCCGTGGTCAGTGCCATACTGACAAAGGTCAGCGTCAGTGTTGCGATATCCAGCTGTAGCATGTTGCGCGATTCCCGGTGTTGATCTTGTTGTTTTGATCAGTTCGAGAATAGCGGCTAAAGGCAATGCCGTCCAGCCGGCATTGCCCGGCCGAACGGCAAATGTTTGGTGCCCATACGCGCTATTGAAGCGGCGTTATTCCAGCGGCGTTACTCGAGCGACCGGATCTGTCTGGCAATCCAGTCCGCCACGGCCGGGTGCGGCACCAGGCCGGTCTCATCGGCCACATAATCGAGTCCGTCAAGCACCTCGGCGTAGGGGCCAAAACCGTAGACCCGGTAGGGCACAACAAGCGCTGTCCGGCCAGCTTCATTGGCGGCAGCCACATAATCGCGAACAATCTGCTGCGCGGCTTCGCGCTTTTCCGGCCAGTCTTCTCGCAAGGTGGCCACTTTGATGCTGTTGAAATTGTAACTCTCGCGCAGCGCCTTGGTGCGTTCGCTGATGTAGCGTATCCAGCGTTCGTTTTCGGCATCGTCACCGGGTCCATGTGCCAGTATCAGGACATCCTCATTTTGCGGATCCTTGCTCAATGCGGCGGTTCGTTCAACCAGTACGGCATCCATCTCCGGCGCCTGCGACAGGCCTTCCTGGCTCAGGCGGAACCGGGCATCGCTGTCAACGCGCCAGAATTCCATGCGGTGTCCTGTGTGCGGGGCAGCATGTCCCCCGTGCTCGCCATGCTCCCCTTGGTGGCCATGGATAGCCGGCGCCGGTGCCGGTCGCTCGGGTGCACCTTCCTGCAGGCCCAGAATTTGCCCGGTGCGCTCCAGCCAGCTTTCGCCGCTGATAAACAAACGCACCACACCGATATCGGTAACGCCACGTGACTCCAGTTTGCTGATCGCTTCCTGCAATGAATAGGCATCAGCCATGCCGAATGCGATCTCCAGTTCATACTGTTTGCCCAGTGGCTGTAGCATCCGCGAGACGCCCTCGTTCCATGTCTGTGGACCACCGTGCGCCATGACCACGACGCCAAATTTGCCCTCGCCGACGTGGCCCAGGTTCTGGGCGTGCAGCGCTGTCGCCTGCATCAGAAAACACCAGGTGGCGAGTGAAATACCTCGAATAATTGTCATCACAAAATTCTCCAGTCTGCCCTGGTCGGGCAGCAAAAAGTTGTCGTGTCAGAATGAAAAATTAAACGCCAGCCGGGCGTTGGTGCCGGGCGCCTGGCGATCGGCAATGGCGTCGCTGTCGTCTGCGCTCAAGCCGCGAATACGGCTCCAGCGTGCATATTGCGTATCGAAGACGTTGAACACGCCAAAGCGGATACTGGCACTTGGCGAAAGGTTGTAGTGGCCGATCAGATCCAGCACCTGGTAGGCGTCACCCGTTACCTGATCGTCTGCGGCCACGTCTGTTTTTGCGGCCACAACGGTGGCGATGCCCTCAATGGCCCAGCGTTCGCTGGTCTGGTAGCGCAGGCCGCTGACCAGCGTCACCGGATCCACCGAGTTGAGTTCGTTGCTATTGGTTTCATCGCGGCCACGCGCCCAGGCCAGCGAATTGCGCCAGGACAGCTGACTGCTCAACTGCCAGTCATAGGTGGCTTCGGCACCATAGATGCGGGCCTTGCCCACATTGCTGTCCTGAAACAGCATGATGCCGTCCTGCATGCCTACCAGAGCGCTTTCAATGAAGTCGTCGTAACGGTTGTCAAATACTGCGACGCTGAAGCGGCCGGCATTGGTAGTCCCCCGCAAACCAACTTCCAGGCCACGACTGGTCTCAGCGTCCAGGTCAGGATTGGGGACGGTGGCGTAACCATGGCCCAGATTGACAAACGCCTGATTGGCTTCGTCAAAATTAGGGGGCCGGAAACCTTCTGCATATTGAGCGAAACCGCTGAGACGGCCATTGATTCTGTAGATCGCGCCCAGGTTATAGGACACATTATTCTCATCAAATTTGCTGATCTCAAACCCACCCCAGTCGGAGATGTCGCCGGTACCGGTGAACAGATCATCGTTGCGCGGATCCATTTGATAGCGGTCATAGCGCAGGCCCGGGATGACAATAAGGTTCTCGTCCATGAGAGAGATTTCATTCTGGATAAAAACACCGCTGCGCACCGTGCGGGTGTCCGGGAAAGTCTTGTTGGGGAAAACTTCCGGTGGCGCCATCGGATAGCTGGGAATGGCGTAACTGACGGCGCCGGTGCTGAGCTCGGTATCGAATCGGTCGCGGGGGCGCTCAGTGTCGGTGCGCTCGTAGCTCAGGCCGTATACCAGGTCGTGGTTGCTGTTGATCAGCGACAGACGCTTGCTGGCGACAATCATGCCGCTGACGGTGTCCTGATTGAACTCCAGACTGGTGAAGCGTTCAGCCTGGCTGCCACGGAAGCTGGCCGGGTTCCTGGGATTGACAAAGGCATAGCTGATGCGGGTCTGTTCGGTCTGCTGGTCGGCATCCGTACGTTGGCGATGCAGACGTGTACTGATGTTGTCGGCCAGCGTGCCCTGCAAGGCCCAGTCATGCATCAGGCTGATGCGGCGCCGCTGGGTGGTGTCCTTGCCGACCGAGCGGGACACGCTGCTGCCCAGTTCATTGTCCAGTTGTGTGTCTATGTCGCGATCACTGGCGTCAACAGCCAGTTGCAGTGACTGATTGGCGGTGGCCTTCCAACGGGTCTTCCAGAACAGGTTGCGGCTTTCGCCCTGCTGCGGATTAAGTGAGCCCGGACCCTTGATGTCCTGCTCCTCAAATTCGCGTCGGGTCAGCTGCAGCACGCTGCCGATGGTGCCGGACTGGCCGGCGATGGTGGCACCGAGTTTGCGCTGGTTGTTGTCGCTGCTGCCACTGCCACGAATATCCGCGTGAATGGACTGGCCCGCTGACAGGTAGTCATCCGCATCACGGGTGCGCAGCAATACCACGCCGCCCAGGGCATCTGCTCCATAAAGCACGGAAGCGGGACCGCGGATCACTTCCACCGCTTTCAGATCATCCACTTCGAACCCGTCCTTGCCGTAGGACGAGGGTCCCGCCGCATACATATCGGTGCTGCGCACACCGTCAATGACGGTCAGTACGCGATTGCCACCGATGCCGCGGATGCTGAAACCTTCGTCACCGCCCCGGGCAGCGGTGTCCATGCCCAGTCCTGGCTGGTAACGAACGACATCGGCCAGGCTGTCTGACAGGGTCTGTCTGATTTCTTCATCGGTGACGACTGACACGGTGCCGGCAATATCCTGTGCGCTGCGTTGCAGGTAGGTTGCCGTGACGATAACTTCGTCGACCGAGGTGTTGTTCCCGGCCTGTTGCGTTTGCGCTGACAGCGATGTTGCAGCCAGCAGGGCAGGGACCAGTATGCTGAGGGCCCGGCGCGTACCGGGGATTTGTCCAACTTTGGGGTACTTGAATGCATATGTTGTGGGCATGGCATAGCTCTCCTGAAAAAAAAGAGAGTCGGGCTGGCTGCCATGCATGTCGCATCGGGGTGGCTGGCTGGACTCGAAACCGCTGCAATGAGGGGATCGCAGCGTTACGTGACGCTTACTACGTCGGTTGGGAACCGGGGTTAAAGCTTTACTTGGTCAGTATCAACTTGCCGCTCGCGGTGATACGCAAGGCGTATCGTTCACCGTTGTGTTCGATGGCAATGATATTCCGACCCTGGAACAGGGTTTTGCTGCTGACGACGGGCGTCGGTTTACTGATGCCGGTGGTGGCCGGCTTTTGACAGCTTTCGGCCATGGGTTGCGCTCCTTTTGTCTGGTCATGGTGGCAAGGAGACACCATCATAAAAGCTAACAAATAAAAACGCAAACAATAATCATTATCATTACGTGATTTTTTCTGCTCGCGTTAAAAGGAAGAGCCGGGCTGCTGCAGGAAGGCTAGTTCGTCGGCAGTCGATGGTCGCCCGAGAATACTATTGCGGTGGGGGTAGCGCCCGAACCGATCAATGATTTCCTTGTGGCGAATCTCGAATTTGAGATTTTCCTCGATACCATTGCGGGTATACAGGTCAACGGCCTGTTCGTGGATGAGCCGGGATTCACTGTGCATGTAGGGCATATAGAGGAAGCTGCGTTGCACCGGCGTCAGGGTCGCGTCAGCCCCGGCGGCGACGGCCTCCTGGGCCAGCGCCAGGGCAAGCGGGTCGGCACTGAAGGCTTGTGCAGTGTCCCGGAACATGTTGCGCGAGAACTGATCCAGAACAATAATTTCAGCCAGTCGCCCGCGGGCTGTCCGGCGCCAGGTATACAGTTCGCAGCAGACAGCCTGCCTGTGCAGCCTGCCGAAACGTTCCTCGATCATGGCGTCAAATGCCTGGTCCTTTTTCCACCACTGTGCGGGTTCAAGTTCTTCAAACCAGAACTTAAGTACGTCCTCAGCCATGCTATGTCCTCGTTCGTGTTATTCTCTGGGCGTTTGTAGGATACTACCCGAGGGCATCAGGATACATCAATGGAGCACTGATGGGACAGGCGACAGAGCAGACTGACTTCACAGATGACGATTTTGTCAGGTTCCGCGATCGGCTGGGGAGCAATCTGAAAAGTCTGGAAATGCTGCTGCATTCCCCGGATTTTGGTATCGGTCCCAGATCGTTTGGCGCTGAGCTGGAGCTGTATATCGTCGACGCTGATGGCCGGCCACTGGCCATCAACAAAGAGATACAACAGGCGCTTGGTGACAAGCAACTGACGCTGGAACTGAACCGCTTTAATCTCGAATACAATTTCACTCCGGTACTGGTAAGCGACAACTGTTTTGCGAAAACCGAAGAGCAGGCGTTGTCTGCGCTGGCGCGGATCAATGCCTGCGCCGCGCGGTGGCAGGGCAGCGTGTTTCCGATAGGTATCCTGCCAACTTTGCGCGCCGGTGACCTGGGCATGTCGGTGATGACCGACGAGCCACGCTACCATGCCTTGACCGATGAACTCCGGCGCATCCGCGGCGGTCCGTTCCGAATCGATATTCACGGAGAAGACCGGATCGATCTGGAAATGGAGGACGTCACGCTTGAAGGCGCCAATACCTCGTTTCAGGTTCATCTGAAAGTAGCGCCCGACGAGTTCGCTGACCTGTACAATGCCATCCAGTTGGTGACACCGCTGGTCATGGCCATCTCTGGCAACTCCCCGTTACTGTTCGGACAACGTTTGTGGCATGAAACCCGCGTGCCGCTGTTCAAGCAGTCCATAGATTGCCGCCGGCCTGATCCGCTGCACCCCAGACCGGCTCGCGTCAACTACGGCAATGCCTGGGTTCGCCATGGCGCTCATGAACTGTTTGCCGAGGCCGTGCGACTGTATCGCCCCATTTTACCTGCTGTCTCTTATACACATCTGACGCTGCCGACGATCTACTCTGTGTAGA
>CAJXPR010000012.1 GCA_913058135.1 uncultured Gammaproteobacteria bacterium | reverse complement strand
TACACAGAGTAGATCGTCGGCAGCGTCAGATGTGTATAAGAGACAGTTCTTGATGCGAGCCGCTTCTTTGGCTGCGTCTGCTTTCTTGCGCTTCTTCATCCACTGCGCGGAGAATGCCTTAACGGCTTTCTGCAGATCGGCGTCAGCCTTGGCAGCCAGATCAGCTTTACGCTTTTCTTCAGCCTGCTTTCTGGCCTCTGCTGCTGCTTTGGCGCGCGCAGCAGCTGCTGCGGCTTTGGCTTGAGCCTGGGCTGTTCTGAGTTTGGCGTTGACGGCCGTCAGGTTGGCTGCGGCCTTTTTGGCTGCGGCCTGGGCACTTGCCTTGGCTTTCTTGCTGGTCGCAGTAGCGTTCTTGGAAGCTTTGGTAACCGCCGCTTTCGCTTTTGCTTCAGCTGCTTCGAACTTCTTCTTGTTGGCTGCTGCTTCCTTCTCTAATTTTGCCAGAGATGCTTGAGCTTTTGCCAGGCCAGCGTCTTTAATCTTTTTGACCGCTGATGTGGCAGACGTCTTCTTTTTAGCTTTAACTTTGGCCATACTTTTATCTCTCCAAGACTGTGGAAAAAAACCACCTTCGACTTTCAACGCGAAACTTCGCCACGTTTGAGCGGCACGATAACACAAAAATATAATACCATACAGTAATATGCATCAATTTCAGGTTATTTTTTTACTGGAATTGTCCTGTCAAAAACCGGATTACGCGTTTAAAACTTCTGCTAATCTGTTTCTGATTTCTTGCACATCTGCCTGCCCATCAATACTGACCAGTTTTACGCCACTGTCTTTTTCTTCCAGAGATTTGTAAAACTGAACCAGGGGCTGCGTCTGTTCGTGGTATACCGCCAGTCTTTTTCTTACCGTTTCCTCTTTGTCATCATCACGCTGGACCAGCGCTTCGCCGGTAACATCATCAACGCCCGCTGTTTTTGGCGGCTGATGATCTACGTGATAGACACGCCCTGAACCGGGGTGAACACGCCGGCCGCTCAGGCGCGAGACTATTTCTTCGTCGGCAACACGGATCTCGATAACGCGGTCGATATCGATACCGGCATCGACCATCGCCTGTGCCTGCGGTATGGTTCGTGGGAACCCGTCAAACAGAAAACCATTCGCACAATCGGGCTGAGCGATGCGTTCCTTGACCAGCGCGATAATGATCTCGTCAGTGACCAGCCCGCCGCTGTTCATGACATCTTCGACCTTTTTGCCGAGTGGCGAGCCGGCTTTGACCGCAGCACGCAACATATCGCCCGTGGATATTTGCGGGATACCGAGTTCACTGGTAATGAACTGAGCCTGTGTTCCTTTACCGGCACCGGGGGCACCCAATAAGATAATTCGCATAATCACTCCTGTTTCCAGATTCACGTTAATTGCATATCAGTAATCGTTCTTGTTCTCGAATTCTTTGGCCGCCTGCCAATATCGATCCAGGGTCGCAGCATCACTGTCGGCGACACTACTGCCAGCCAGGCGAGCTCGCTGCTCTATATCACGAAACCTGCGTTCAAAACGTTGATTGGCCAAACGCAGTGCGCTTTCGGGATCGGCTCGCAAATGTCGGGCGAGATTAACACAGGTAAACAGCACATCGCCCAACTCATGTTCCTGAGCCTGTGTGTCATTGCCCTCCAGTGCTTGCTGCAACTCGCCTATTTCTTCCTGAAGACAGGCCAGCACGTCGCTGGTGTGCTGCCAGTCAAATCCAACTGATGCTGCCCTTTTTTGCAGTTTGCCCGCCCGCTCAATCGCTGGCATCGCACTGGCAACATCGTCCATCACGCTCACTGGCTCATCGCTGCTGGTAGATGCTTCGCGTTCAGCGTTCTTGATCAGTTCCCAGTTACGCTCTACTTCTTCTGCGGAAAGCCCTGACGGCTGTCCAAAACTGGCCAGGCTGCCATCTGGAAATATATGTGGATGACGGTGCAGAAGTTTCCTGGTGATGGTGTCTGCAACTGCGCCAAGATCGAATTTTCCATCTTCTTCCGCTATGCGCGCGTAGAATACGACCTGGAAAAGTAGATCTCCCAACTCATCACAGATCTTGTCAGGATTACCTTGCTCGACTGCATCAATGACCTCGTACACTTCTTCCAGGGTGTGGCGGGTAAGCGACGACAGTGTTTGTTTGCGATCCCAGGCACAACCGTGGACCGGGTCACGCAGGCAGGCCATCAGGTGTGCCAGTTGGGCCACCGACGCAGCATATCTGTTGTCTTGCTGATCTGTCACAGGTCATCCTCCTCCAATCGTCGAGCTTCTATCACACTGTCGAGGTCGTTCAGGCGGTCGAGTGCCCGCGCCAGACTGTGAAATGAAGAGATTTCAATTTCCAGTTGTATGGAGGCTGTTGCGTCGCGTTTGTCGCTGCGGGTGTTAACCGCCAGCACGTAAACAGCTTCGTTGGCGAGAATGGTGGTCACGTCACGCAACAGACCCGCCCGGTCCCGCGCAATAACCAGCACATGAACGGTTACCGGACTGTTGTCAGTCAAGCGATTTTCAGACATTTCATCGCTAAACAGATCCTGCTTGCCGGATAGCAGCGACAACTGCTGTGCCGTGTCAATCACCTCGTGCACTTCTATCGCGCCGGTGCCTATCGACACAAACAGCCCTTCGGCATTTCGACAACCAAGTCGCCGCGATACCTCCTCATATGGCAGCTGGCGAATCGCCAGCCGTTTAAGTTCGGTCTCCAGCCATTGTTTGCCATAGGCAATATTCTGTCCGCGATCCTGGGTTTTGAACCACTGCACCAACTTGGCGCGTGCCCGGGGAGTGTTGGCGTAACCCAAGTGTGGTTTCAACCAGTCGCGGCTGGGTTCATTCAGTTCGCTGGATAGAATTTCCACCCGGTCGCCGGTCTTTAGCTGATAGTTCAGTGCCACGATCTTGTCGTTGACCCGGGCGCCGGAACAGTGATTGCCGACCTGTGTGTGGACATAGTAAGCAAAGTCCAGCGGCGTCGCGCCGGCCATCAGGTCCACCACATGCCCTTCCGGCGTAAACACATAAACACGATCGTCGGCGCTCGCATCGCTGCGTAGTTGTTCTGCCAGACCGCCCACCATGCCCATCTCATCGTGCCAGGCGAGCACCTGTCGCAGCCATTCAATTTTGTCATCAAATCCATCGCGGTAGTCGGGGTCCACAATCCCCTCTTTGTAACGCCAGTGTGCACAAACACCGAGCTCCGCGTCGTCATCCATGGCAAAGGTGCGGATCTGGATCTCGAAAACCTTGTTATCAGGACCAATTACTGCGGTATGCAAAGACTGGTAACCATTTTCCTTGGGATTGGCAATGTAATCATCAAACTCGTTGGGTATCACCCGCCACAGATTGTGGACAATACCGAGTGCGGCGTAACAGTCTCTGATATCCGGCACCAGCACACGCACTGCACGTATATCAAATATTTGCGAGAAATCGAGATGCTTGCGCTGCATTTTTCGCCAGATACTGTAAATGCTCTTGGCCCGACCATTAATTTCCGCATCGATACCCGCGCGGCTGAACTGGCGGCGCAGTTCTTCGGTGACTTCGGTAATGAAACGTTCGCGATCAACGCGGCGTTCATCTATCAGTCCGGCAATGCGTTTGTAATTTTCCGCCTGTAAATAACGAAATGACAGGTCTTCCAGCTCCCATTTGAGCTGACCGATTCCCAGGCGATGAGCCAGCGGCGCGTAGATATCAAATACTTCTCGGGCGACCCGCAGTCGTTTTTCCTGACTGGCCGTTTTCACGGATCGAATCGCACAGGTACGCTCTGCCAGTTTGATCAATGCGACGCGAACATCGTCCACCATGGCCAGCAGCATTTTGCGGACGTTTTCCATCTGGTCCTGGCTTTGGCCCAGAACCCGTGTCTTGCTGGTGTCGGTTTCATTAATTGCCGCCATGCGCAGCACACCTTCGAGCAGTGTGGCAATGTTCGGATCAAAGGTTTCCCGCACCTGTTCCAGTGGCAACCTCGACTCCCGGACCGGGCGATAAAGTAGCGCAACGATGATGGCTTCGCTGTCCAGATGCAATTGTGCGAGAATTTCGGCCATCTCCAGACCAGTGCGGTAAGCGCTGACACCCGGAGACCAGGCATTGCTGGCAGCGATGGCATGACACTCTACCTGCCAACTCAACTGGCAGGCGCGACGGATATCTTCATGTCGGGATAAACTGACATAGCTTTCCAGGCGTGCCAGCCATTGCTCAAAGTTGACACTGCCGTCGGAATTGAAAGAATATTCTTCGCGTACCTGGACCATAATCTGGTTTATGTCCTGAGAACAAATAGCGCCATGGATTCTACATGGCCGGTATGCGGAAACATATCCATAACACCGGCGCATGTCAGGTCGTACCCTTGGCGGTGCAATTCGGCAGCGTCCCTTGCCAACGTGGCCGGGTTACACGACACATAGACAATTTTCCGTGGCAACAGCTCCCGAATCCGGCTAACGATCTCGATTGCACCGGAGCGCGGCGGGTCCAGCAGAAGTTTGTCGTAAGCAGGTTTTGCCCAGGTTTGCTGATCAAAATCCGTGAACAGGTCCGCTGCATGAAAACTGGCGTTGGTGATCCCGTTTCGCTGCGCATTCAGGGCGGCACGTTTAACCATATCGTCGCTGCCTTCTACGCCGGTCACCGTCCGGCACCGCTGGGCGATGGCAAGCGTAAAATTACCCAGTCCGCAAAACAGATCCAACACCTGATCCTGTGGCTGCAGATCCAGCAGATCCAGTGCCTGATCAATCATCAGGCGATTGATGCCCGCATTTACCTGAGTGAAGTCACCCGGCTGAAACTCCATGGTAATCGCTGGCAAACCGCTGTCGGTGCGTTGTGGTAAATAATAGAACAGCGATGTATTGTCGTCTTCGGGCCAGAATTTCTGCACCGTATCCGGGCCGCCTGACTGCAGGAACCATTCGATACCATGCAGGTCCGCGAACTGTTGCAAACGTTGTCGATCCGCATCGCCCAAAGGCGCAAGGTGGCGCAATACCAGTGCCACACGTAGCGCCTGCGACAATTGCTCGGAAGGGACACAACGGGTTTCGCCCACGGCCACTTCAATCTGCGGTATGTCACGGCAGGCATCGAGCGACAGGATCAGCACACGCAATGGGCTGATCAGATCGGCGACGGGTCTGACCAGTACGGAGCAATGCTGCATATCCGTGATAAAGGTATTGGCAGCCTCACGGAACCCTACCAGAACATCCGCTTTTTTGTGTACGTAGCGCACGGCAAGACGCGCCTTGCGACGATAATGTTCAGTGTCTCCCGCCATCGCCGGCAACACGGTAAATTCGCTGATTCCACCACTGTGTTTGAGCTGGTCGGTCAGCACCTGCTGCTTGAGTTCAAGCTGGGCCATCGGTGACAGGTGCTGCAGCACACAGCCACCGCATATCGATGCCACCGCGCACGGGGGCGTCACTCGTTGCGGGGAGGCCAGCAAAATATCCTGTACTTTAAGCTCGTCATACTGGCTACGCTGTGATGTGTAAACCGCAGTGACCTGTTCGCCCGGCAGTGCGCCATCAACAAAGGCTATTTTGCCGTCGATTTTGCCCACACCCCGGCCCTCATGGCTCAGGCGCTCAATACAGATGGTAACCGCTTCGGCAGGCAGTTTCTGCCGACGGCGTCGGGATTTGCTCATAACATTAACTCAGGAAAATACGCCAGTAGAAAGGTAACGGTCGCCGCGGTCACAGATGATCGCCACAATTACGGCGTTTTCGAGTTCGCGGCTAAGCTGCAGTGCGCCATATACGGAACCGCCGGAGGAGACGCCGCAAAAAATGCCCTCTTCTCTGGCCAATGCTCGCATAGTGTTTTCCGCATCACTTTGTGCAATATCAATAACACGATCGACACGGGCGGGCTCAAAAATGCGCGGCAGGTATTCCTGTGGCCAGCGACGTATCCCGGGGATTTTGGAACCGTCCTGCGGCTGCAGGCCAACGATGCCGATAGTCGGATTCTGTTCCTTGAGGTAGCGTGACACACCCATGATAGTGCCGGTGGTTCCCATGGACGCGACAAAATGCGTGACCGAGCCATGTGTGTCGCGCCAGATTTCCGGTCCGGTGGTCAAGTAATGTGCAGCAGGATTATCAGGATTGGCAAACTGGTCAAGAATTTTACCCTTGCCCTCGCGTGACATTTTTTCAGCCAGATCGCGTGCGCCTTCCATGCCCTCGGCATCGCTGACCAACACCAGTTCGGCGCCGTAGGCAGACATCGACGCTTTGCGTTCTTCCGACATGGTTTCCGGCATCACCAGTATCATGCGATAACCCTTGATTGCTGCCACCATGGCCAGCGCGATGCCGGTGTTGCCACTGGTCGCTTCAATCAGCGTATCTCCGGGTTTGATGTCGCCTCGCAGTTCGGCCTGCAGGATCATGTTAAACGCAGGTCGATCCTTGACTGAGCCCGCCGGATTATTGCCTTCAAGCTTGAGCAGAATCGTGTTGCTGGTGTCACCCGCCAATCGTTGTAATCGTACCAACGGTGTATTTCCGATCTGGCTGTCGACTGCGGGGAATGTGCTGGATTGTCTGGTCTGTGAAGACCCGGTACTGGAATGATTCATGGGTTCAATCATGCTGTGGCCGAAAGAGGCGCAATTTTACCCTTTATTGTCCTCGGGGGGTAGGACACTACCGGCTGTGTCCGCATCGGATAATGTCCGGGGGGCGGTTTTTGCTGCAAACAGCGAGCGACTGAGCAGGGGTTTGGCTCCCAGGTGCGGGCGCAAGGCCTGTCGCATCAATCTTTTGGCGGCGTTGTCGGCGGCAGCTTGACCGTCTTCAGCCTGGGTAATAACGGTAGCGAACTGAATCAGTTCCGCCCCCGTAAACAGGTTCTGAGCGCGTTCAGTGGGTGGTGAAAGCAGGGCCTGGTACCCATGGGCAGGGTCAAACAGGTAATCGAGCTGCGGTTGCAACGCCTCCCCGCTAATGGCATCGACATGCAGGTCCCAGGCATAGCCCAGCTCCTGGAGCAGCATGAATTCGAAACAGCGCAGGCAGGTTTCAAGCGGGCCCTGCTGTTGCAGGCGGATCAGTGCCTGCTGGTACAGCCTGTATATGCCGGGCTGGGCGTCCTGGGCGTGTAGCAGGCGCATCAACAATTCATTCAGATAAAGGGCGCTGAACAGACGATCGCCTTGTAAGTGGAAGCCCGGTGCCGCATGCTCGGCCTGATTGAGACTGAGCAATTCCCCGCGACCTGACAGACTGACCAGTAATGGCTGAAACGCCTGAATGGCTGAGCGTTTGCGCGACGTTTTGCCACGAACTCCGCGCGCCACTGCCCGCAGCAGGCCATAATCCAGACTGAGCAGGTCAACCAGTGCGCTGGTATCCCGGTATGGCCGGGTGTGCAGTACATAAGCTGGTTGCAGATCAATTCGTTTCACAGTGAGCGAGTCAGTTCAGACTCTGCAGGGCCCGCTCATCGTCGGCCCAACCGGATTTGACCTTGACCCAAAGATTCAGCATGACTTTGCTGTCAAATGCGTTTTCCATATCCAGGCGTGCGGCTTTACCAATGGTTTTCAGGCGATCGCCCTGATGACCTATGATGATCTGTTTTTGTCCCGCCTTGTCGACCAGAATAAGGCCGTGAATGTGCAGCACGGCCCCTTCCTGCACGAATTTTTCTATTTCCACGCTGACTTCATAAGGCAACTCATCACCCAGCTGACGGGTTATCTTTTCCCGGATCAGCTCAGCGGCGAGAAAGCGTGAGCTGCGATCGGTTACCTGATCTTCGGGAAACATGAACGGGCCTTCGGGAAGGTACTTGGCGACGCAGTTCTCTACCGTGCTCATATTGTGACCGGTCAACACAGCCAGAGGAATGATCTCGGCAAACTGGCGACGAGTGGCCAACTGTTGTATGTGTGGCAATAGACGTTCGCGGTTTTCAACCTGATCACACTTGTTGATCAGCAATAATACGGGCACTTTTATCTGTTCAAGTGCCTGCAGGACCATTTCGTCCTCTTCGTTAAACACCAGGCGTTCCACCATAAACAGCACAACATCGACGTCTTTTAATACCTCAGTAACGGTGGCATTCATTGCCCGGTTAAGCGCCTTTTTCTGGTTCTTGTGCAAGCCCGGCGTGTCAACGTAAATGAACTGTGTGTCACCGGTGGTTTTGATGCCGGTGATGCGATGACGGGTAGTTTGCGGTTTGCGCGAGGTAATACTGATCTTCTGTTCCAGCAGATGATTAAGCAAGGTGGACTTGCCTACATTGGGTCGCCCGACAATAGCGATGAATCCGCAACGGGTCACTTCATGTTCTGCCATCATTTGTTTTTGTCCTGTGTTTGCGCGTGCTGCAGCAGTCGCAAGGCCTGGCTGGCAGCCTGTTGCTCCGCGAGCCGTCGCGTGCGCCCGATGCCACTGCTACGCTGATCAAGTAGTGCTATTGAGCAGGACACTTCAAATTCCTGCTCGTGTTCCTCGCCCCGGATGGCGACCACCTGGTAGTCCGGCAGTGCGTGACCACCGGCCTGCATCAGTTCCTGCAAGCGCGTCTTGGCATCCTTACTGCTCCCGTCGGCAGGATTATGTTCCATGTGGTCCTGCAGAAGCTTCAGGATACACCCGCGACAGGCATCAGCACCACCATCCAGGTAGATCGCGCCCAGCACAGCTTCCATGGCATCACACAGTATTGAGTCGCGCTGGTGACCACCGCTTTTGCGCTCCCCCTGCCCCAGCACCAGTAAACCGCCAAGGTCCAGCTCACGCGCAAGGCCGGCGAGCGTCTCGCGGTTGACCAGAGCAGCACGTAATTGGCTCAGGTCGCCTTCTGGCGCGTCGGGAAAGCGTTGATAAAGCGCCTCGGCCACAACGAAACCAAGCACGGCATCACCCAGGAATTCGAGGCGCTGATTGTGATTTTTCTCCGCACTGCGGTGCGTCAGCGCCAGCGCCAGCAAATCATCAGTGCGGAAGTGGTAGCCCAATCGTGTTTGCAAGGCTAATAGTGCTTGCCTGGAAATTCGCATAGTCTTACCGCTATGGCCCCGCCGATATAGTCCCGCAGAAATGGTCCCGCCAAAATTGTCGGTCAGTAAATGCGCTGGTTGCGACTGAAGGTCGGCAAATTAAACCCGGGCTCTTTATGCATCCAGATGGCAAAGGCTTTGCCGACGATGTTCTCTTCCGGTACCGGGCCCCAGACGCGACTGTCAGCGCTATTGTCGCGGTTGTCGCCCATCATGAAGTAATGCCCCGGCGGCACCGTCCAACTGGTTCTGCCACGGCTGCGAGTACCCTGTGTGATGATCTGGGCCTGGTGGGCAACATCGCCCAGCGTTTCGTTGAACAGCACGCCAGGACGCATGCCACCTGCCGTTTCTATCGCCACATCGTCAATAATTTCCACGTCCACGACTTCGCCATTGACCCGCAGCACCTTGTTTTCATATTCAATGGTGTCACCGGGCAGGCCCACTACCCGCTTGATAAAATAGGACTGGTCATGTGGGGGAATAAAGACCATCACTTCGCCCCGTTCGGGCTCATTGTTGGCGACAATCTTGGTACCTACCACCGGCAATCGCAGGCCATAATGATATTTATTGACCAGTATGAAATCGCCGACTTCAAGCGTGGGAATCATCGAGCCAGAGGGTATCTGGAAAGGCTCGACCAGAAAGGAGCGTAGCATCAGGACTATAAACAGGACCGGGAAGAATGACTTGGCGTATTCAACAACCACCGGTTCCTCGGTGTTGTTGGCCTGCCTGCGCGCTTTGGCAAACAGCAGCGCGTCCAGCAACCAGATGAAGCCGCAGATGGCAACCAGGATGACCAGCACCAGCGAAAAATCGATATCCATTACCTGTTCACCTTTAACTGTCTATTTTCAGTACGGCGAGGAACGCTTCCTGCGGAACTTCCACATTGCCTACCTGTTTCATACGTTTTTTGCCGGCCTTCTGTTTCTCCAGCAGCTTCTTCTTTCGTGTGATATCCCCGCCATAACACTTGGCAGTGACGTTTTTGCGCAAGGCTTTGACCGTTTGCCGGGCTACAATCTGACCGCCAACGGCCGCCTGGATGGCCACATCAAACATCTGGCGCGGAATAAGTTCCTTCATTTTTTCGACCAGTGACCGGCCTTTGCTTTGTGCCTGATCGCGATGCACAATCAGCGCCAGAGCGTCCACCCGGTCGCTGTTGATCAGCACATCCAGGCGCACCAGGCTGGCAGTCTGGAAACGTATAAAATGGTAATCCAGCGACGCATAGCCGCGGCTGGCAGATTTGAGCTTGTCGAAGAAATCCATGACCACTTCGGCCATAGGCAACTCGTAGCTCAGTGAGACCTGATTGCCGATAAACAGCATGTCACGCTGCACACCCCGGCGCGCCACACACAGATTGATGATATTGCCCAGATATTCCTGCGGCACCAGCATGCTGGCGAGCACAATCGGCTCGCGGGTCTCGACAATGGATGCCACTGGCGGCAGTGACGATGGACTTTCCACGCGCACCACTTCGCCATTGCGCATGACCACTTCGTACACCACCGTCGGCGCAGTGGTGATCAGGTCGATATCGTATTCACGCTCCAGCCGCTCCTGGATGATTTCCATATGCAGCATGCCCAGGAAGCCGCAGCGAAATCCAAAACCCAGCGCGTCGGAACTCTCCGGCTCGTAAAACAGCGAGGCGTCATTGAGTGTCAGTTTCGCAAGGGCATCACGGAAATCCTCAAAATCATCTGCCGATACCGGGTACAGCCCGGCGTAGACTTGCGGCTGAATTCGACGGAAACCGGGCAACATGGGCGCATCTGGTGTTGAGGCGTGGGTAATGGTATCGCCAACGGGTGCGCCCTGGATCTCTTTGATGCCGGCAATGATGTATCCCACTTCACCGGCCTGCAGCATGGGCAGGTCATGGCGTTTGGGATCAAAATAGCCGACATGATCAACCAGATGGGCCTTGCCAATGGTTTTGGCGATGATTTTATCGCCTTTTTTCAGGGTACCCTGTTTGACCCGGACCAGAGACACAACGCCGAGGTAGTTGTCGAACCAGGAATCAATGATCAGGGCCTGCAAAGGCGCGTCGCGATCACCGACCGGTGCCGGCACCAGGCGAATCAGCTCTTCCAGAATATCGGTAATGCCCATCCCGGTCTTGGCACTGGCGCTGACGGCGCCCGATGCATCAATACCTATGATTTCCTCGATTTCCTTGCGTACCTTGTCCGGATCGGCCTGCGGGAGATCCATCTTGTTGAGCACCGGAATCACTTCCAGTCCCTGTTCAATGGCAGTGTAACAAGTGGCTACCGATTGCGCCTCCACGCCCTGCCCGGCATCGACGACCAGCAGTGCGCCTTCGCAGGCAGCCAGCGAGCGAGACACTTCGTAGGAAAAATCCACGTGACCGGGTGTATCAATAAAATTCAGCTGGTAGCGCTGCCCGTCCCTGGCTTCGTAGAACAGCGTGACGCTTTGCGCTTTGATGGTTATACCGCGCTCACGTTCGATATCGAGAGAGTCCAGCACCTGCTCGGCCATCTCACGCTGCGTCAAACCGCCACAATGTTGGATGAAGCGGTCTGCCAGGGTGGACTTGCCGTGGTCAATATGCGCGATAATGGAAAAGTTGCGGATACGGCTTAAATCAGTCACTTAAAGGAATCACCAGTCAATCGAGAGGCGCCAAGTCTACATGATCTGCCGTGTCCTGTCAGGGGATTTCGACCAGAAACACGGCAGCAAAAGGGACCGGGAAAGCCTCAGTTCAGCTCCAGTACCAGGGTCGTGCCCCGGCCATCACGAACCACTCTGATGGGAATGAACCCGGTTTCGGGCAACGACTCCATGATGCGATTGAAATCGTCAACACTGCGCACCGGTTGGTGATTGAGTGCAACAATGGCATCGCCGGTAGCCAGCCCGGCGCGTCGGCCCGGGCCGTCGCGCAACTGTTCGATCTGAACACCACCCTGTGCCAGCGCTGGCACCTCCTGTTGCAGGCCGGGGTCAAGTTCACCCACGCTCAGGGCCAGACTATTGCCCCGTGGCGTCGATGGTCGTTCATTGCCAAAGGCCTGATCGTTGCCCGGCAGGGCGCCCACCACTACCGGCAATTCCAGTGTTTCACCGTCACGCATGATGGTTAATTCTGCTGATGAGCCGGGGCGGATCTGACCGACGTAGAACGGCAATTGGGAAGATTGCTCAATGGTGATGCCGTTAAAGGCGAGAATGATGTCGTTGTTCTGCACGCCGGCCTCCTCCGCCGGGCTGCCGGGTTGCACATCATCCACAAAGGCACCGTAAGGTCGGGGCATGTCAAACGCCATGGACAGCGCATGATCAACATCCTTGATCAGCACACCCAGTAGCCCGCGGCTCACCGAACCGGTTTCCCGCAATTGCTCCAGAACGTTAAGAGCCATGTTGCTGGGTATAGCAAACGAAATACCATTGGAACCGCCGGTGCTGCTGAGTATCTGGGAATTGATACCGATAACTTCGCCATCGAGATTGAACAGGGGGCCACCTGAATTACCCTGATTAATAGCCACATCAGTCTGGATAAACGACACATAATTGGCAGGACCGCGAGATGGCACATTACGCGACTTCGCGCTGACAATGCCGGCTGCGGCAGAAAATTCGAGCCCAAACGGCGAGCCAATGGCCAGCACCCATTCGCCGACGCGAACTTTTTCCGAATCACCGAAGCGGACCGCCCGCAGGCCTTCCGCCTCTATCTTGATCAAAGCGACATCCGATAACTCGTCGGTGCCAATGATTTCCGCGGTATATTCCCGCCGATCAGTCAGCGTAACGGTGATCGAGTCTGCATTGGCAACCACATGATGGTTGGTGATGATGTATCCGTCACTGCTCATGACAAAACCCGAACCTACCCCACCGCGCGGACGACCGGGGACGGCATCGGGCTCGATGGGAGCCCCGTCCGGACGCAATTGTCGCAGCAGCTCCTCCAGGTCGCGCTGCTCGGCGCTGGAACGCTGGGGTGCCTGTTGACGGGTTGTAATATTGACGATTGACACGGAGTTCTCTGCCACCAGTGTTGCAAAATCAGGCAGATTTGCACTCACCGGCACACTCAGCGCGGCTGTCATGAACAGCACGTACATCATCAGGAATTTTTTCATTTACACACTCCAGTAACTGCGCCGCTGACTATTGGTCAACGGCGCCAGAGAACAACCATGAAGCAAACATACCGCTTTGTGTCGCGGGGTTCAACGGAGAAAAGCCGGCGAACAGCAAAAAGCCCCGTCCGGACGCCGGTTGTGAGGGCGCAATGCCCACACAATCAGAGACCCGTTCGGGGCTTTTTTGTGTTCAATCAGGATCGCTTACAACGCTCAGGGCTGCTGCGGCGCGCGTTCCACCTCGTCCAGCAGTTCCCGGTCAGAAACCGGGCGCAATTGCGGCGAGTCCAGCAGGACATTGTAAGGTGCCGACTGTGACTCTACGCGGGCCGGAATGGTGACGCTACGAATGTAATCGTTGAGTCGTTGCTGGGCTTCGGCGTCAACTGCCAGTTGCTGATTGCGCGACCCCGGGACGGCTGTACCACTGTCAGTGGCTAATGCCGGCTGCGAGTCTCCGGTACCTGGGCTCTGCAGAACGGCCTGCATCCCCAGGAAAACCGCGAATGTGACGGACGCCGCGACGGCAAACCGGGTCAGATTGCGTGCCCAGCCTGCAGAACGGTCATCACCGGCCGGTAGCGGGCCTTCCTGGGCGATTGACTGCTCGATGTTTGCGAGCACACGGCCGGCAAAATCCGATGACGTTGGCAAGCGGAACGGATCGGGCTGCAAGGCGGCACGAACCAGTCCCAGACGCTCCCATTCTGCGAGCAGCGCGGGCCTGGACTCGAGGCGCTTGAGCAGGCGTCGCAGCTCAAAATCGCTGAGTTCGTCGTCCATGAGGGCCGACAGGGCCTCCCGGTCGAGCCGATCCTGGATTTCCTGCTCACTTAGCTCGTGGTGCGTGGTATCGTTATGTTTCATGCAAAAGCCCACCTTACCTGTTTTTGCCATACCCCTTCGACCATGAACCCTGCGCCGAGTTCCCGAATTGGGGAGAAATCTGTTCGAAATCTGACATATCGCCATATTTATTGTGCATTTAAGTACTTAGCAGCTCTTTTATGCGCTTGTCTATCGATTCCCGGGCGCGGAATATGCGAGACCGAACGGTGCCAACCGGGCAATCCATGATTTCGGTAATGTCCTCATAACTGAGTCCGGAGAATTCGCGTAGGGTAAAGGCTGTTCGCAACTCTTCCGGCAACTCTTCGATGGCCTTGTTGATCACCCGTCGCATATCCTCTTTTTCCAGGTTGGCATCCGGTGTGTCCATTTCCCGTAACATGCTGGTGTCGTCGACCTGCTGTGCGTCCTCCATGTCCACATCGGTGCTGGGCGGTCTGCGACCGCGTGACACGAGATAGTTTTTGGCAGTGTTCACAGCGATGCGGTACAGCCAGGTGTAAAACTGGCTGTCACCACGAAAACTGGGCAGTGCCCGGTAGGCTTTCAGAAAGGCCTCCTGGGCGACATCTTCGGCTTCGTGGGGGTCTTTTACAAAGCGGCTTATCAATCCCAGAACCTTGTGCTGATAACGCAACACCAGCAGCGTGAATGCCTGCTTGTCTTCCTTGAGAACCCGCTCGACCAGTTGATTATCTGTATCCTGATTTTTCATACGTCCATTATGAGCCTGAATAAAACCGCTGGCATTCCCGGCTCCCGGAATTTTGACTTCATCGTCATGACAATCGTGGTCTGAGCATCCAGATGCCCCGTATATCGGTTGTATAGCCCAACAACAAAAGACCACCGGGATTTGCAAAAGTTCTCAGAGTCTATAGAATTCTTGTCCCTCGCACCACTCGGATACCCACACATCGTGTATGACTTCGATATCCTGATCATCGGCAGTGGTGCCGCCGGGCTTAGCCTGGCGCTCAGAACCGCCGAGTTTGCCCGTGTCGCTGTGCTGAGTAAAGGCACCCTGAGCCAGGGCGCTACCTATTGGGCGCAAGGCGGCATCGCCGCTGTGCTCGATGAAAATGATAGCGTTGATGCGCACATTGCCGATACGCTCGATTCCGGGGCGGGACTGTGCAACGAAGACATGGTCCGGCACATTGTGGAACAGAGCCAGGGCGCCATAGCCTGGCTTGTCGAACAGGGGGTGCCCTTCACGTTGCAGAGCGCCGATGAAGCGGGCACCGGCGCGGCGTCGCAGCCATTGCATCGGGACAATCTGAAACCCCTCCACCTGACCCAGGAAGGCGGTCACAGTCACCGACGTATCATCCACGCCACTGACGCCACCGGTCGGGCCGTGTTTGAAACGCTGAGGGATCGCGCTCTAAGCCATCCGGGTATATCGCTGTTTGAGAACCGCCTGGCGGTTGACGTGATCACCCGGGAAAAGCTCGGCCTGCCAGGCGGTGGCTGCGTTGGTGCCTATGTTTATTCCAAAGAAAAGGAGCAGGTGGAACTTTTTCGTGCCCGCTTTGTTGTGCTTGCCAGTGGCGGCGCCAGTAAAGCCTACCTGTATACTACCAACCCGGACAGCGCGACCGGAGATGGTATCGCCATGGCCTGGCGTGCCGGTTGCCAGGTTGCCAACATGGAGTTCAACCAGTTCCATCCTACCTGTCTGTATCACCCGCATGCACGGTCATTCCTGATCACCGAAGCGTTACGCGGCGAGGGAGCGACTCTTGAGTTGCCCGATGGCACTCGCTTTATGCCAGCGTTTGACAGCCGGGGAGAACTGGCGCCGCGCGATATCGTGGCGCGGGCTATCGACCATGAGATGAAACGGCTTGGCTGCGACTGCGTTTACCTGAACATTACTCACAAACCTGCCGAATTCGTCAGGACGCACTTCCCGACCATTTATTCCAGGTGTCTTGATTTTGGTATCGATATCACCCGTGACAGAATTCCGGTCGTGCCGGCGGCGCATTATACCTGTGGAGGTGTAGTCGTCGATAAACTGGGACGAACCGGTATCGCCAATCTGTACGCTATCGGTGAAACCAGTTGCACGGGCCTGCACGGCGCCAATCGAATGGCCAGTAATTCACTGCTCGAGTGTTTTGTGCTGGCGTTCGGCGCTGCAGATGATATTCAGACAGGTATGGCCACAACGCCAGCGCCTCCTGATTCGATACCTGACTGGGACGACAGTCGTGTTACCCGCTCTCATGAAGAAGTGGTAGTTTCGCATAACTGGGATGAGCTGAGACGCATGATGTGGGACTACGTCGGCATTGTCAGAAGTGACCGGCGTCTGCAGCGTGCGCACAAACGTATCCAGTTGCTCGAGCAGGAAATCCAGGAACATTATCGGCACCATATGATTAGCAGGGACCTGTTGGAACTTCGTAATCTGGTACTCGTGGCGCGACTTATCATTGAGTCGGCACTGTTACGAAAGGAAAGTCGCGGCCTGCACTTCACTCTGGATTATCCAGACATGCTGGAGGTCGCCCGTGATACGGTGTTGACCCCGGATCAATCACGATCCTGATCCGTCTCCCTGCCCTGCCCTAACCGCGTGCTCAGTAACCATGCCCGCAACAGCCGGTGGCTGTCCGAGTCTGTGCTACCGGCTACGACCGTCAGCCAGAACCCCGGGCCTGTAACAGTCCCCCTGCGCCGGAAATGAACTACCTGTAGCCAAGAGGTACAGTAAATACCCCACGGGGTAACGGGAATTTTGCGCCCGTTGGCAAGTGTCAGCAGGACTTCGGTGTCTTCTGCGTACAGTACGGCGGGCGCGTCACCGTCCGCCATCAGGGCGCGTCTCAGCAGACCGGCACCGTGCACTATCAGCAGGGCAGCCATCGGCAGCAATGCGGGCAGCGGTAAGGCGCTGGCTACCAGCGCTAACAGAGCGGCCACATGCACTGCGCCATAAAATATGGCCAGGCCATACGAGCGATTGAAGCAGAACGGACTGTACATCAGGGACAGAACACCAGAGACTGGACATTAGCGGCTGGACGTCAGTGGCCATGCACTAGTGGGGACGGCGCACACCAGAGGCTGCGTATTCCCGGATGCGGACGACCAGCGACTGAATGTCCGGATCGGGATGCGAGGCGCGTTCAACCAGGCAGGCGAACAGATCCTGGTCTTCTTCCTCCAGCAATCGTTCGTAGAGCACCTGGTCAGCAGGCACCAATTCACGAAGCCGGTTCTCGGCAAACGGCAGCAACAAAATATCCAGCTCCCACATACCACGACGGCTGTGCCAGAGCATTTTCTTGTAGGCAATATCTGATAACATGATTATTCCTGTCTGATGAGCCATTAGCTTGACCATACGGGGATTTTAACTGAAATCATCGCGTTTTACCGGATTAACATACCATGTCATACCCTAACGAACCGGAAACAGCAGCATCGGCGAGCGCCGGCGCAGATAACCCTGCTGATGGCTTCGAGCCAGACCGACAATCATGGCTGGCACAGCTGGCCGATACCGACGTGATAGCCGTGACCGGACCAGACAGCGAACGCTTTTTGCAGGGCCAGCTGAGCTGCGATATGTCACGCCTTACTGCTACCCAGTCACTCCGCGCAGCGCTATGCAACCTCAAGGGTCGGGTCGTGGCTGATCTGCGTGTGCTGAGGCACGAAGACCGTATCCTGCTGATCTGCAGTGCCGGGATGGCGGATGTGGTGTTGAACACCCTTAACAAGTACAAAGTCTTTTTCAAGACCGAACTACAGGTTGTCAGTGAGCAGTATGTCGCGCTCGGTATCGCTGGCAAAGCATGTGTACAGGCGCTCAGTGCCAGTGGCGTGCAGCCGCCGGGAGCCATGGATGCGTGCACAACGGCCCATGGCGCGGTCATTGTGCGTGTGCAGGAGTCCCCCGCGCGGTTTTATTGCATACTGAGTGGCGCGCACGGCGAGCTGGCAGCTGCACTGTCGTCGCGGTGTGAGACCGGGACCGAGCAGGACTGGCGTCTGGCAGATATCGTCGCCGGCATCGCGCATATTCGCCCTGGTCAGCAGGAGCTGTATACGCCGCAGGTTCTGAACTATGACATCAACGGCGTCATAGACTTCAGGAAAGGCTGCTACACCGGTCAGGAGGTAGTGGCTCGTATGTATTATCGCGCAGAGGCCAAGAAACGACTGCAGCATATCACTGTGCCGGACGCACAACCTCTGCCGGAAAACGCGGAGCTTGTTGATTCCATTAAACGAGCCAGCGGGCTGACCGAGGCATTGGTTATTCTGCCGGTGATGGCCGGATAAACCTTACGCCTCTGCAACCCTCTCAGAACAGCGCAGGCGTCGGACAGTCGAGTATTTCGGCCCAGGTCTGAAACAGTGCCTGTTCGGCAGCGGTGAGTTTGCCGTCAGACTGGATGCAGGCGGTGGCCGCCAGCAAAAATGCCTGTTTATCACGCAAATCCAATTGCTGCAGCTCGGCGAGGGAGTCCTGCAGAATGTGACGATCCAGATCGCTCACTGCCATTAGCTGCGCTTCAGCCAGTTCGGGCAAACGTTCCTGTAGCTGGTTTCCGGCAGCGGAGAAGGCAATCGCCGCTGCTTCTCCTTGCTGGCCAAGATGCGCGAGGGCGGACAGACTTATCTGACAAGCCGCTGCACAACCTTCCAGGCGTCGTTTGCCGGTCCTGCTGACGCTTCCGCCAAAAACCGGACGCAGATGCTTGAGTATCAGAAAGTGGTACACCCAGGCCATCAGCGAATTTTCCGGTGACAATTGCACTACTGCCAGCATGTTCTTTTCAAACATGTGGTATTGCGCCAGGCTTAGCTGGTGCAATGCTGACAGGGCGATATTGATCAGCGCCAGCCGGTCAGTCGCTGCCAGCAGGTGGCAGTTTTCGTTGAGTATTATCAGTTCCTGGTAGACGCCCGCATCTGCGTGATGGGCGAGATATTCGTATTGTGCAGCGGCTCGGCCGGCAACGGCACCGTCGGGCCCGGCATTAATCAGCAGAAAATACATCAGGGCTCTTGCACCATGGGGTTCATGGGCCGCTTGCAGGAAAACCGGGGCGAGCTGTTGACGAATGCGACTGGCTTCCTGCAGATCTGCGGAATCGGGTGCCCCGGCGCGTTGCATCGCCGCGATCGCGGCTACGCCCAGTGCGACATCGCTGCGTTGACGGGTGTCTGGTGGCGGTGCACTGCCAGACTCCCTGGCGGCAACCGCCGGCGCCGGCGACTCTGCATATTCGCCATCCCACTGTGGCTGCAACCGCCTGATTCTTTGCTCCAGCGGTGGATGTGTGGCAAACAGCGCAGCAAAGGATGTATGCACACCCTGACTGAACAGCGCATGACTGATCTCGCGTGCCCCGGGGTTATTCAGCTGCGATCCGGCAGTGTCTCCGCCTATGCGTTTAAGGGCGCCGGCTATTCCATCGGCGCTGCGGGTAAACTGCACTGCCGAGGCATCTGCCAGGAATTCACGTTGACGGCTGACAGCCGATTTGATCAGATTGCCAAAAAAGGTGCCGGCGGCGCCAATAATGATAAGACCGAGGCCCAGAAAAACGATACCGTTGCCGTTTTTGCCGCGCCTGCTGATTCCGGCAGTCCGCATCAGATAGTAACCCATCAGACCGAGTATCAGGATGCCGTGCAACAACCCGATCAGGCGAATATTCAGACGCATGTCGCCATGCAGGATATGACTGAATTCGTGGGCAATGACGCCCTGCAGCTCTTCACGGGACAATTTGACAATGGTGCCACGAGTGACGCCAATCACTGCGTCGGATGGCGAGAAACCGGCTGCAAAAGCGTTGATGGCATCTTCATCGAGCAGATAGACGGGAGGTACGGGTGTGGATGACGCAATAGCCATTTCTTCAACGACATTCAGGACGCGCTGTTCATGAATGTCGCCGCTGCCCGACACCAGCAGCCGCCCTCCCAGCGATTCAGCTACACGCGCCCCGCCGCCGCGCAGACTCGCCATTTTATAGAGACTGCCAAAGCCAACGACAGCAACGACCGCTACACTGATGGCAACAAACACACCTGGATTAATCTCGGTGAGCATGGGTGCGCCGCTGCCGTCAGCCGACGCCAGACCCAGAGTAAGCAGCACCAGTACATTGGTTATGATGATCAGGCTGATGACCGCCAGCACAAAAAGCAGTACCAACCGTCCGGTTTTACGACGGGCAATATCCTGCGCCCGGAAAAAATCCATGGTTTCTCCGGTAACGTTCAGAAATTGACTTTGGGAGCTTCCTGTATCTGTTCGCTATCCGCAAACTCCAGTAGCGACGCATCGGCACCGTGGCCAAATACACCGGCGAACACGACCGGCGGGAAGCTCTGCTTGTATGTGTTGTATGCCATGACCTGGTCATTGAACGCCTGTCGGGCAAAGGCTACCTTGTTTTCAGTGCTGGTAAGTTCTTCGGTCAACTGCATCATATTCTGACTGGCTTTCAGATCTGGGTAGGCTTCCATCACCACATTAAGTCGGCCCAGGGCACCTCCCAGCGCCCCTTCACGGGCCGCCAATGCCTGCATCGCTGCCGCATCGCCGGGTTTTGCCGCCGCGTCACTCAGACCCTGCGCCGCTGCATTGCGCGCTGATATGACCGACTCCAGGGTTTCGCGCTCGTGTGACATATAGGCTTTGGCGGTTTCTACCAGATTCGGGATCAGGTCGTAACGCCGTTTTAACTGAACTTCGATCTGGGCAAAAGCATTCTGGTAGCGATTACGCAAACTGACCAGTTGATTGAAAATGCCGATGCCGTAAAACACCAGCACGGCAACGATGACCAGCATCACGATGGTTGTCACTTCCATACACTGTTTCTCCCGTGTCGATCCGATAGCCGACTGCCGTTAACCGGCAGACGGGTATCAGGCGATCAGATGTCTTGCCGGCGCTGGTTGACAACCTGGCCTTCGCCGCCAGTGCCGCCTGCGCCGGTGCCGGCAGGTTTTGTCCCGTCAGTGTATTTGCTTTGCAGCTTGTTAAGCAAGCGAGTCACTGTTTGCGGTGAACCGGTATTTCTGGCCAGCAGGTCATAAACCACCGGGACGACAAACAGAGTCATCAGCGTGGTCATAAGCACGCCGGAGAAAATGACGGTGCCCAGCAAAACCCGGCTTTCCGAGCCGGCACCGGTGGCAAGTATCAGGGGCAATGAGCCCATGATGGTCGACAGTGCCGTCATCAGTACCGGTCGCAGGCGCATATCGCAGGCTTCGACCAGGGCTTCGCGAAAGGGTTTGCCTTCATCACGCAACTGATTGGCGAATTCAACAATCAGGATTCCGTTCTTGCTGGCGATACCCACCAGGATGATCAGGCCAATGTTGGTATAGATATTCAGGGTACCGCCGGTAAGCAATAACCCGATCAGCGCGCCGAAAATCGCCAGCGGTACAGTGGTCATGATGACCAGAGGATGAACAAAGCTCTCAAACTGGGCAGCCAGTACCAGAAACACCACCAGCAGCGACATGCCAAAAATGAATGCCAGGCCGCCACTGGCTTCCTTGAGCTCCAGCGACTCCCCTTTGTAATTGATCTGGGCGTGTTCCGGCAGTTCAGTCAGTACTGTCTGCTCCAGGAAATCCAGTCCCTGCTCCAGCGTCACGCCTGGTTGCAGACCGGCGCTGACCGTTATTGCACGCATGCGCATGTAACGGTTCAGAGAGTTCGGTGACGAGGTGTTCTCAACCACAATCAGGTTTGATAGCGGGATCAACTGGCCACTGCTTTCCGACCTGACATAGATGTTGGTCAGGTCATCAGGAGAGGCGCGCTGACTCTCCTCAGCCTGCAGGATGACGTCATATTCCTCACCGCGGTCGGCGAATGTTGTGACCCTGCTTTCACTCATCATTGCCTGCAAAGTGCGCCCGATGGACTGAATGGATACGCCCAGATCCGCGGCCCGGGTCTTGTCGACGGTGATCGTCAGGCTTGGCCGGGTTTCCAGGAAATCCGAGTTCATACGGGTAAACAGTCCGCTGGCCTCGCCCCGCTCGATCAATATGTCGCGCCATTGCGCCAGTTCTTCATAGGTGCGACCACCGATCACAAACTGTACCGGCATGCCGCCGCCGCCACGGACCAGGCCGGAGCGCATGAACATATTGACTTCAAGACCAGGCAGGTTTTGCCAGTCTGCGGCAAGTTCGTTCATCACCTGTTGGGTGGGTTTCTCGCGCACTTCCCAATCAGCCAACGCGACAATGGCCATCCCGCCGCTGACTCCACTGCCGCCACCAAACCCCGGCAGAATGGTTACTATGCTACGGATTTCTCCATTTTCAAGAAACGGTGTCACACTTTCCTGCATGGTATTGGTCTGTTCCTGCATGTAGCTCATGCTGGCGCCTTCCGGCCCGCTGATGCGGGCCATGAACACACCCTGATCTTCCTGCGGGGCGAATTCAGAAGGCACCTGCTGCCACAGGAAATAGACACCCACACCAACCAGCACCAGGCTTGCCAGGATCAGGTATCTTGCCTGCAACGCAACTTCCAGGGCCGCGTGATATCCCCGCTGCAACCAGCGGAACACCCGGTCAACAATTCGCGTCAGGAAGCTTTCGTGCGAATGACTGTTGAGCAGTTTGGAACTCATCATGGGTGTCAGTGACAGGGCCAGAATTGTCGAAATAATGACGGCGCCGCCGATGGTGATGGCCAGCTCGTAAAACAGGATGCCCATATTGCCTTCCATGAAGACAACCGGCACGAACACCGCCAACAGTACCAGCGTGGTGGCGACCACTGCGAAACCCACCTGCCGTGCGCCGTTATACGCCGCCAGCAAGGGCGGTTCGCCCGCCTCTACCCGCCGCTGGATATTCTCCAGCACGACGATCGAATCATCTACGATAAGCCCAACACACAGTACCAGTGCCAGTAATGTGATCAGGTTGATGGTCAGACCAAACAGCAGCATCACCATGAACGCCGACAGCAGACATACCGGGATAGTCACGGCGGGGATCAGCATGCTGCGGAAGGAGCCCAGAAACATGTAGATGACCAGGCTGACCAGAATGACGGTCATAATGATGGTGCTGTACACCGAGTCGATGGCGTACTCAATAAACTCGGCGTCGCTGTTGGACAGCTCCAGCACCATGTGATCCGGCAAGGTTGCATTGATGCGTTCGGCGACAGCAATGGTATCGCGCAGAATCTGCAGGCTGTTGGCAGTTGACTGGCGTACGATACCGAGCCCCACAGCATCGACGCCGTTGCCGCGGAATACCGCCCTGTTACTGGCCGCACCCAGCTCTACGCGTGCAACCTCGCCCAGGGTCACCAGATGTCCGTCTTCACCACGGCTGATAACCAGTCCACGGAAATCCTCAGGGGTCTGATAGATGCGATCCACCCGGACACTGAACTCCCGATCCAGTGAATCGACACGCCCCGCCGGTAATTCAATGTTCTGCCGGCGCAATGCTGATTCAACATCGGTGACGGCCAGTCCCCTGGCGGCCAGGGCCACGCGGTCAAGCCAGACACGCATGGCATAACCACCGGTGCCTCTCACAGACACACTCGCCACTCCGTCAACCACAGCGAATTGGTCAACGATATAACGTTCTGCGTAATCGTTAAGTTCCAGAAAGCTCATCTGCGTGCTTTGCAGATTGTAGAACGCCATGGGGCGTGCATCGGAATCCGCCTTGGCGATCTCTGGCGGATCGACGCCCTCCGGCAAGCGCCGTGTGACACGCGACACCTTGTCGCGAATATCATTGGCTGCCTGATCGATATCGCGTCCGACCGCAAACTCCACCGAAACCCGCGAACTGCCATCGCTGCTTGACGAGCTGATGGTCTGCACACCTTCAACGCCGTTGATCTGGTCCTCAATGAGCTGGGTAATCTGCGCCTCGACAATTTCTGCTGAGGCACCGGGATAACTGGTACTGACCGAAACGACTGGCGGGCTGGTATCCGGATATTCCCGTACCGGCAGCTCCATAAAGGACAGAATGCCAAAAGCGACCAGCAACAGGCTGATGACCGCGGCAAACACCGGACGCTTGACTGAAACGTCTGACAATATCATTGTGCGTTATCCTCTGGAAAGCGCTGCGGAATGTTCCGCAGCATCGCCGTCACCGGCTCAGGACTGACCTTGTCTCGCTGCGGTATTGCCGGCGGCACTGGTGCTGGATTCACCACTGTTCATGATGCGAACCGGTTGACCCGGTCGGACCTGTGCGATGCCCTCTGTGACTACGCGTTGGCCCGGCACCAGGCCGGACACTATCTCGGCCAACCCGGGACGTCGGCGGCCTACTTCAACTTCGACACGGCGCGCGATACTCTCTTCATCTACCACGAATACATATTGCCTGCCCTGGCTCGGCACCAGTGCCGCCTCCGGCACCACCACGGTGTCGCGCTCATTCAGTGTCAGGCCAACGGTCAATAACATGCCCGGACGCAGTACCCGGTCGCTGTTGTCGATCACGGCCCGCACCTGAACTGAGCGTGTAACCTCATCAATGCGCGAGCCGATATTCTGAACCACGCCTTCAAAAGCGCGACCACGATAGACAATGCTATTGGCCGTTACCGTGAGCCCCGGCTGCAATTGGGCAAAAAATACTTCAGCAATATTGAAGTCAAGTTTGATGGTGGAGATGTCATCCAGGGTGGTGATGACGGTGTTGGGAGTGACCAGTGTGCCTTCGCTTATATTCCGGAATCCAAGCATGCCGGAGAACGGCGCGCGAATCAGCCGGTCATCCATGTTTGCGATGACGCCTTCAAGTCTGGCCCTGGCAGTGTCATATCGGGTGCGCGCCACTTCCAGGTCAGTCTGGGAAATAAGATTGGTCTCGATCAGGCTCTGCAAGCGTTCGTACTGGCGTCGGGCATCATCGACTTCAGACTGCACTTCTGACAGTCGTGCTGCTTCGGCACTGTTGGTCAACTCCACCAGAATGTCGCCCTGCTCTACCAGGTCACCATCCTCAAAATGCACGGCAGTCACAGTGTCCGAAACTTTTGCGGTCAGATTGACAGACTCATTGGCCTGCGCGGTGCCGACGGATTCAACTTCGTCGGCCAGTTGTTGCCGGATCACTTCGGTCACGGTGACTGACACTGGCCCCATACCACCCCCGCGCATCATGCCGGCGCCGCCGGCGGGCTCTTGGGTAAGGCGTGAATAAACGCCGTAGGTCAATGCTATCGCCGCGACGATAAACAGGATCAACAAGGGATGTCGCAGGATAAATCGCAAGTTCCAGCTCCCGGGCCTGTATGGCCGCACTGAATAGCGGGGTTGAAGGTAAATTCGGCTATCGCGTAGCATCCGCGAAAGCCCGATTCCTGGCAAGCTTCAACAGTGACAAAGTGTTACCAAAGCCCGCATATGCGGCGAACAACGTAGTAAATACGACAGGCAACCCGATGCAGATCTGCGCACTTATGAACTGCAGGACAGCATGGAGCATCCTGCCCGGTTGGTCGCCCATTCCGGACGACGTGCGGCAAAGCGTTCATCGGCTTTGGCGAGGTCTTCATACGGTCGTTTCAGTAACCGGGACAACGCATCGAACTCGCTTCTGTCGCCCTGCTCTAATCCGTCAATCGCCTGCTGCACCAGATAATTGCGTAATACAAAGGCCGGATTGACGGCAGCCATTTTTGCGCGCCTGCTCTCGGGAGTTAACGGATAAGTCTGCAAAAACTGTCGATAGGATGTTTCCCAATGCTGGAAAAGCGGTAGGTTATCTGCGGCAATTCCACTCTCGGCATTGCCTGCACCGGGATAAATCGACGCCGTGATGGCATCAGTCAGAGATCCGTTCGACATGGCATCGCCGGTGGATGCGGAATCGACCTGACAGGCAAAGTCAATCAGACGCCGGTAAAAGAGAGTCATATCTATTGGCTGGCAACACAGCAGGCGCTCCAGTTTATCCGCCAGTTCGCTGAACGCCGGGTCTGCCGCGGCATCGTCCGGAAGCCCCAGTTTGGTTGCCAGCATTATTTGTCGGGCGTCCTTATAGGCGGCCGGCAGGCCATTAAGAATTTCCTGCAGGGCATCGGCATCCTGCACAACGGGGTACAGCGCGTTTGCCAGTTGATAGAGATTCCAGCGCGCCACGGCAGCCTGTTGCCCGAAACGATAACGACGTTGTTCCGCATCGGTGGTATTGGGCGTCCAGTCCGGATTGTAATCGTCTATCCAGCCGTAAGGGCCATAGTCGATGGTCAACCCCAGCACGGACATATTGTCGGTGTTCATGACGCCATGCACAAAGCCGACGCGCATCCACTGCAGGACCATATGCTGGGTAGCCTGGCAAACACCCGCAAACCAGTCCAGATAGGCTGAGCGGCGCTCGCCGGGACTGCTGTCGGTGACTCTTGTGGCCAGATCAGGCCGGTCGGTGCTGATCACAAACTCCAGCAGTTTTTCAAGCAGTGCCAGATCGCCGCGCGCGGCGGGCAATTCAAAATGGCCAAAACGGACAAACGATGGCGCCACCCGGCACACCACCGCGCCGGCCTCCGCCCGGGGGTTGCCATCGTAAAACATGTCGCGGACCACAGTTTCACCGGTCAGCACCAGACTCAGGGCACGCGTCGTTGGCACGCCCAGATGATGCATGGCTTCGCTGCAAAGAAATTCACGGACTGATGACCTGAGCACGGCCCTGCCGTCTGCGTGGCGGGAATACGGCGTGACCCCGGCGCCCTTTAGCTGCAGAGTCCAGGCAGTGTCATCGAGTCCCAGCACCTCACCCAGATTAATGGCCCGGCCATCACCCAGCTGGCCCGCCCAGTGTCCGAACTGATGGCCGCCATAGACGCTGGCGTGGGGGTCCATATCTGCCAGTTGCTGGTTACCGGACAGGACCTCGGCCAGCCGGGCTTCATCACACTCACCGGCGTGCAGACCGATCAGTTGTGCAACCTCGTCCGTGATGGCGAGCACATGGGGTGCCTTGACCGGTGTTGGCGACACCCGTGAATACAGGGCGCCACTGACCTGCCGGCAGTAATTGTCAGTGATCGGGTCGGCTGGCAACGCACGCGTAAAACGATTGCTGAAGCGCAGCTGCTCCAATCCGCAGGGCTTACCAGTCAACGCCATCTATCCGCTCAATAAGCGTGGCATTGGCAGTACCGCCACCTTCACAAATCGCCACCAGGCCGTAACGGGCCTCGCGACGTTCCAGTTCATGCAGCAAGGTCGTCATCAGTTTGGCACCGGTGGCGCCCAACGGATGGCCCAGTGCCTGCGCTCCGCCATTGACATTGAGTCGGCGCAAATCGGCGCCCAGGGCCTTGGCCCACGCCAGGGGTACTGAGCCAAAGGCCTCGTTAACCTCATATAGATCAATATCGTCAATCGTCAGATCAGCTCTGTCGAGTAACTTCTCGGTGGCCGGGATGGGCCCCTCCAGCATAATCTCGGGATCGGAACCCACAACGACCAGGGTGTGGATGCGTGCCCTCACCGGCAGATTGTATTTTTCCACCGCCCGACGACTGGCAATCAGCAACGCTGCTGACCCGTCGGCGATCTGACTGGCGGTCCCGGCCGTGATCACGCCATCTTCGAACAGGGTCTTCAGTCCCTGCATCGACTCGAGGCTGGCATCATAACGGATGCCCTCATCCAGGACATGTGTGTCGATACTGCCGTCTGGCAGTGTAACTTCTACCGGAACAACTTCGCGGCGGAAATGCCCGTCACGCGTTGCTGCAGCTGCCCGCTGGTGGCTGAGGACCCCGAATTTGTCCAGCTCTTTGCGACTGATATGATATTTCTGGGCCAGCAGCTCGGCGCCGTTGAACTGACTGAATTCAATGCCGGGGTACAATTCGTCGATGCGTTCCCCGCGCGGGACGCCCCGCCCCTTGTCCAGAGTGTCATTGATATTGGACCCGATCGGCACCAGGCTCATACTTTCCACGCCCCCGCAAATAACCAGGTCCTGGGTGCCGGACATGACAGCCTGGGCGCCAAAGTGAATGGCTTGCAGAGAGGAGCCGCATTGACGGTCCACGGTGACGCCGGGCACCGATACATCCAGGCGTGAAGCCAGCGCGACATTGCGGGCCAGGTTGCCAGCCTGGGCGCCGACCTGACTGACACAACCAAAAATAACATCGTCCACGGCGTCGGTTGGCAAGGCAGTACGGTCCAGCAACTCGTCCACGACCGCGGCGCCCAGGTCGATCGGATGAATGCCGCTGAGCCTGCCATTTCGACGTCCGCATGCAGTGCGCACAGCAGCCACGATATATGCTTCGCCCATATCCCTCTCCGTTGTCAAATAATGTGTCCCATCCAGCGTCCGCCCAGCATAACACCGGCCCACAACAGCAAGGAAGTCATACCCGTGATGCGCAGTGACCAGCGCACGGAGTGTTGCTGATCCCAGCCGTTAGCGAGTCGGTGATGGCGATAGTGGAAAATCAGCATGTTCAGCCCTGCCAGCACCATCAACAGCATTTTCCACTGAAATGCCGGGTTGAGCACGTGGGCACTGGCGCGGGTAATGAACAATCCCGCACCTGTCAGCACCGCCACCAAAAAAGCCAGCCAGATCCAGGGCAGAAAATCACGGCTCAGCGTTCGGTAGGGGTAAACTCTGGCGGCGAAGCCAGCAAGGCGAAGATCCAGCATGAGCAACGCTCCCAGCATCAGGGTAATGCTCAGCACATGCAGGGAGTTGAACAGCGGGAAAAGCCAGGTGGCGCCAATCTGTTCCGCCAGCCAGGTGTATTCAAGGTTCAACCAGAATTCGTGTTGCAGCATAAACTTATCCTGGCCAGAACAGGTAGTCAGCGTAGGCAATCCAGCGGCCAGACATGGCTGTCATTAACCACGCCGCGAGCGAGACCAGGGCCAGGCTTTTTATTGGCCAGGCTGGTTGTTGCGTCGCGCCCCGGCGGAAAGCAATCCACAACAAAAGCGTGGCCAACAGCGCCAGACACAAAAAACCGGCTTTGTAGGCAAATACCGGATTATTAAAGTAGCGCTGAGGGCGGGCCAGCAAAAACGGCAGCCCACTGAGCAGCATGATTGGCAGCGCCCAGAACAGCCAGGGGAACAGGCGCTGCAACATCTCCTGCACCTGCTGACCACGCCCCGCCAGACTGAGCAGTCGCAAATCCATCATCACAGCGGAGGCCATCAGCATCGCCAGCCCCAGCAAATGTACCGTTTGCAGCACGGGCGGCAGGCCCGGCACAGTGCTCAGCAAGCGAATGCTAAGCTCGGTCATGATGAGTCCGTTGCATTGTCAACAGCCTGGCGGCATCCTGTTCAGACATTGGCCGGGCAAAGAAAAACCCTTGTGCAACCTGGCACTTCAATGATTTCAACATATCCACCTGCTGCTGTGTCTCAACCCCTTCAGCGATGATGGACAGGCCCATGTTTTCGCTTAACGACAGAATTGACTTGACCAGGCCCAATGCGCCCTCGTCGCTGGTCATGTTGCGCACAAAGCTCTGGTCGATTTTCAGGGTTGTTACCGGGTACTGATGCAAATAACTCAATGACGAATAACCCGTACCAAAATCGTCAATGGCTATCTGCATATCATATTGCCGGCATTGCAGCAGAATTTGTTTAACCTGTTCTGACTGTCGCAACAGCAGACGCTCGGTGATTTCGAGGTGTATCTGAGACGGGTGAATGCCGGTTTCGTGCAAAATGAACAGCATCTCATCGGGAAACCCCGGATCATCAAAATCCTGGGCCGAAAAATTGACACTGATAAACAGTGCGGAATCGCCAGTGTGCGTAATCAGTCGCTTCAGTGTTTTACAGGACTCGCGGAATGCCCAGCGGGTTGCTTCAACAATCAGTCCGGTATCTTCGGCCATGGGAATAAACAGGTCGGGGCGCATGCGGCCGCTGACCGGATGATGCCAGCGCATGAGCGCTTCAAAACCGATTACGCGGCCTGTGTCGATCTGGATAAAAGGCTGATACTCCAGGAACAACTCTTGTCGGGCGACCGCACCCTTGAACTCATTCGCCATTCTGACCGCATCAAGCACCCTGCTTTCTTCGGCGTGGTAACGTTCCTGTTGCTCCAGCATGGTGGTCACGCCAGCGAATTCCCGGACATTTTCCGAGCGCTGCAGAATATCCCGGTAACGCATCAGAATCAGTTTTGTCACCAGTCCCACAATTGGATTGGCGTTTTTGACGGCGCGACTGAAGTCGGCCTTGGATATTTCCAGCAGCCGGCAATCCTCCAGAGCGCGAACGGTTGCGCTGCGAGGTCCGTCATCGACGATGGCCATTTCCCCGATCAGTGTTCCCGGGCCCCGGCGACCGACCTCAATCTCGCTGCCATCAGGTCGCTGGCGAACAATTTCGACACGCCCGCTTTGCACAAAGTAGGCACAATCACCAGGTTCATCCTGCAACATGATGACTTCGCCGGCGCGGTATAACTTCTCAACCTGAAGGGCCTCAACGGGATCCAGTCCGGATACCACAGCCTGCACTGCAGCCGACCCAGCGGGATCGGATGACGTTTCGGGCGCAGGCGCGGCACTGTGGTCAGGTTTTTCTTTCACATTAAGGGCTTTCGGATGTCGGATTCATGTCCAGAGTTTACGATGGATCGTTGCTCAACACCAGCAGCCAAGCGTCTGAAACACAAGGGTATAAAGGCGGCCCTGGCGAGAACTGGCGGAAATAAAAAAAGAGAGCAGGCCAAAGGCGTGCTCTCTTCAGATGGGCCGGGCCAGAACACCCGTATAACCCGTAATTGGTCGGAACGGCAGGATTTGAACCTGCGACCCCTACACCCCCAGTGTAGTGCGCTACCAGACTGCGCTACGCCCCGAAAAATCGAGCTGGCATTATACTTGCCCTGTGCCGGCTTGCAAGCCCGACAGATGATAAAAAAGGCGGTCCGGGGGAAACCCGGCCGCCTTCTTTATTGTCATCTACATACAGATACCGGCATCGCTGCCGGCACTGGCAGCATTTACATCTCGAACGTCACACGGCCATAGACCATGCGGCCGGTCGGGTCATACAGGAATGACTCCATACCGCCCAGCAACGGAACCTTCTGCGGCAACCGGTCAAACAGGTTGCGAGCACCGACGGTAAACGAGAACTCACCGCCAAAGGCAGCCAGGCCACGGTAGTTGTAGCTGGCATCGGTGATGGTCGACGCACGCAGCACATCCACGTCACGATAGTTGCTGAACGGCAGGAAGCGCTGGAACTCGAACTTGCTTGCGTCGAACGTCATTTCGTCCAGGTAACGCACGATGACATTGACGCTGTGCTGATCACGCGACCAGCCCAGACGCACATTGGCCTTCCATTCCGGCATCGGCGGTACTGCGCCTGTGAGCGCGTTCTGATTGCCCACGGCTTCCACAACGTCCCGGTCTGGCGACAGCTGATACTGGTAGGTATCCACGAATGTAGCATCAACGCCTACATTGAACATGCCCAGGTCAGCAACAGGGAACAGATAATCGAACTTGATATCAATCGCTTCCACCAGCATGCTCGATGCATTGGTGTCGCTGCTGATAATACGGTCAATCTGTGCCACGTTGTTTGGGTCACGCTGGATTCGTTTGTCCGATTGCGGACTGGCAACCCAGGCCCGGACCATATCTACTGGCGGTGTGCCGGATCCTGAGTAACCGGTAGCCTGACGGAAGTTGAAGAAGTCAGACGCGAGAATATCGGCAGTTGTCGACGAAATAATCCGATCAGTGAAGTCGGTTTCGCTGTAGTCGATATCCAGAGTCATGCCTTCCAGCAGGTTCAGTGTAATACCCACGCCCATGGTATCTGCTGATTCCGGTACCAGGTCAGGGTTACCCTGCGAGCAGTTGGCGGTGAAGGCAGCAAACGTGGTGAAGGGGTCCGCCACGTTGGTCAGGCCACAGGACTGCGGCGCGTTCAACTGGTTAAGGGACGGCGCGATGAACGACGTACCCTTGGTGGCACGAACAGACAACCAGTCGGTGGGCAGATAGATCAGGCCGAATTTGGGGTCGGTTGAACTCTGACCTGTGCTGTACTCTTCGTTACGCAGGGCAACCTGAAGCTCCAGGTTATCCAGTACCGGCAATGCCAGTTCGCCAAAGAACGCATCCGCTGAGCGGCCATCGCTGAACGGGAACAACTGCGTGCCAATGAACACATCACCCGTCAGGCTGTGCAGACTGGGCGTGTTATCGAAACGGTCTTCACGTCGCTGATAGCCAATCGCCGCGCCAATCTGGCCGCCTGGCAGTTCAAAACCACCGGGTGCGATGGTGCCATTGAATACGAGATCAAAGGTCTGCAGGGTATCAACGTCGTCGACGCGATTCTGCACGTAAGTGGAGTCTGCCACCGCCTGGGTGTTCAGATTGTTGCCATCCGGCGACACAAACGGGTTGAAACAGGCGTCACGGTCATTGACCACGTCACAGTTCAGGCCCTGTGTCAGCATGCCCAGGCTAAAGTTGTTGGCCCGGCTGTTGTCAGTGGAGCGCGCGTACATGTACGTGGCACGTCCGTCCCAACCTTCAACATAAGGTACGGTGAACTCCGCGGTGAGTGCGGTACGGAAGCCGAATAGCAGGCCGGCACCGATGGTTGCTCCGTCTGGTCCGAGTTGTGATGGCAATGTGCCGTGCTTACCCCAGGGACGCCATGCTGAAAATGCCACGTCTTCGTTGAACGGGATGCCATTGGGATCCAGAACCACCTGGCCACTCTGATTGCGATCTGGCACGCCATCGCCATTGGAATCAAGCGCGAACAATGGGTTGCCGCTGCCATCAACCGCGCGGAACGGGTTACCGGGCAGCTCGCCACGGATTATGGGCAACTCGCCGGTACGGCCACCCGGGTTGGAGGGTGAACCGCGGTTGGCAGTCCAGCGCTTGTAGTAGCTCCACTGGCCGGACAGGGTCAGGTCTGAGCTGACATCGTAGGTGAGGTGTGTGAAGGCCTGAGCGGAATCCTGTGCCGCCCGGTAGTCCCAGAACTCACCAAAGTCATACCAGCACTGACCACCAAAGGTGAAACCATTGGGGTTGTTACCAACCTGAGTAGGATCCTGACGCACGCCGCCACAGTTGGGGTCAGATAGCACGCGCGTGGCACCGGTGAGCTCGCCGTTTGCATCGCGGACAGGTACGCGGTAGCGACCCGGGTTGGGCGTGCTTGACGAGGTCAGACCGGCATTCATCTGATCCGGTCGATCGATCATGCGCAAACGGCCATTGGTGCGGTATTCACCGGCAACAACGATGTCAAAACCGTTCCATTCGGTACCGGCAAGCAGGCTGACCTGATCATCGGTGTAGTCACCACGATCATCGCCCTGGCGATATACTTCAACACGCACGCCATCATAGGACTTGCGCGGTACAAAGTTGACCACGCCGGCAACCGCCTGGGAACCGTAGAGTGCGGCAGCGCCATCTGTCACAATGTCCATCCGGCCGATGGCGATTTGCGGCAGGAAGGTATTGACGTTGGTACCGATAACCCGCATGCCATCGACCAGGTTCAATGTGGCACCTGCTCCCAGTCCTCGCAGGTTGATTGATGTCGCGGTGCTTGATGCGCCCGTCAGGGAGTTCTGGGTGATGGAGGAGCCCTGGTTGAAGCTCAGGCTGTTGATGACATCACCCATGTTCGGTGTGCCTTCGGTGGCGATATCTTCGGCATCAAACTGAAGGATTGGCGAAGCCGCCTGGAAACCTTCGGTTCGGCGGATAAAGGAGCCGGTTACAACGACTTCTTCGACTTCAGGTTCTTGCTGCGCCATGACAGCGCCTGTGGGTATGAGCAGACTCGCAGCAATGGCTGCGGACAGCAGGCTGACTCTGTAGGTAAAAACAGATTGTGGTTTCATCCATAGACCTCTAGATGTTTATTATGATTTTCGGTCTGCCATGCTGATGGTGTGCATGGCACTGTGTGGCAATATCTTTTGCCTTTTTTCGATACAAACGTGCCGGGGCACCCTCGAATCGATTATGGACTATATCACCGCGGGGAATGATGTAAAGACGGGAATGGCCAATAATGCCACTTTTTACCGGACGAGTGTTCGATATGGCACCATAAAGGTGCAAATGGGGATTGACGGTGTGGTTGCAGCGGTCAGAGCAAAGCCAGTGCTTCTTCCAGTTCCCTGATCATTTGTCTGAGCTCACCGGATTCAACTGCCGGGCCGGTTGGTGCTTCCTGGTGACCGTTCATGCGCTGTCGGGCCCCGCCGATAGTGAAACCCTGCTCGTAAAGAAGTGATTTGATCTGACGGATAAGCAGTACGTCTTCACGCTGATAATAACGTCTGTTGCCGCGCCGCTTGACCGGCTTGAGTTGCGGGAACTCCTGCTCCCAGTAACGCAGCACGTGTGGTTTTACCGTGCAAAGCTCCCCCACCTCACCGATAGTGAAGTAGCGTTTCGCCGGAATAGGTGGCAGTTCCTTGGTGCTATTGGGTTCCAGCATACTTTTCTACCCGTGCCTTCAGCTTCTGGCCTGGCCGGAATGTCACAACACGTCGTGCCTTGATCGGAATTTCTTCACCAGTCTTGGGGTTGCGGCCTGGTCGCTGTTTCTTGTCACGCAGATCAAAATTACCGAAGCCTGACAACTTGACCTGTTCGCTGCTTTCCAGAGCCAGACGTATCTCTTCAAAAAACTGCTCGACCAGCTCCTTGGCTTCGCGTTTGTTGACACCCAGCTCATCAAACAGGCGTTCCGCCATCTCGGCTTTTGTCAGTGCGCCCTTCTCCATGCTCATTTCCTTAACTTTGCATTAAATTTATCTTCCAGGCCTTTGACACAACGCTCAATTATCACATTGATATCGTCGTCGCCTAGAGTGCGCGAAGGATGCTGCCAGGTCAAGCCCAAGGCCACACTTTTTTTGTTTTTACCCAGCGCATCACCTTGAAATACATCAAATATTCGTAATCCAACGAGGAATTCGCCGGCTTCCGCCTGCAACAACTCGCGCAGCGCCTGTGCAGAGACTTCCTGATCAAGCACAACGGCAAGATCACGACCAACCTCAGGAAAGCGCGATAAGGGCTTGAAAGTTGGCACTTTTGCAGCCAGCAATGCATCCAGTTCAATCTCAAAAAGCAGCACACGTTGGCTGATGTCCAACTCTCGCTGCAGTCGTGGATCCAGTGCCCCCATCAGGCCCACATGACGGCCGTTGACAACTATTCTGGCACATTGCCCATCATGCATTGCCTGGTGCCGGGTGCACTCAAAAGTGAAGGTCTCCGCGCGGCCGGTCAGTCCCAGCAGGGTTTCAATATCCCCCTTCAGGTCAAAGAAATCTGCCGGCTCCCTGCCCTGCGACCAGTCGGTGGGATACCGGCTGCCGTAGATCAGACCAGCAAGCATCTCTGGCTGGCGGATTGTCTGCTCGTGGTCGCCCTCACGGCGCAGAAATACCTGACCGGTCTCAAACAGGCGTACGCGGGACTGCTGACGATTGACATTGTACCTGAGTGTGCTGATCAGGCCCGGCCACAAGCTGGTCCGCATAACTGACATATCAGCAGATATCGGATTCAGCAACGGTACCGGCGGCGGACTCGCCTGTATGGCAGTCATAAGGCCCGGTTCAACAAAGCTGTAACTGATAACCTGCTGGTAACCCAGGGTCACCAGACGTTCGCGCAGTCGCGACATCCCCACAGCCGATTCGGGCTGTTCGGGTAACTGCATGCGCACGGCCGGACGTGTAACCGGCAAATTGTCATAGCCATGCACACGCGCCAGCTCCTCGATGAGATCGGCCTCAATGCTGATATCAAACCGGAACGACGGCACAGCAAAGCGCATCGTATCGCCGTTCTGCGTCAGCATAGATATGCCCAGTCCGCCAAGGATGCTGACAATCTGCTCGTCCGTCATGGTCATGCCCAGCAGACGCGATACGTTTGCCGCCTTCAGCGAAACCTCGCGCCTGTCAGGCAGTTCGCCCAGTGCTTCTGTGACCGGTCCGGCCTGACCGCCACAAATCTCCAGCAACAGCGCTGTGGCGCGCTCCATGGCCATTGCCTGCAATTCAAAGTCCACGCCGCGCTCATAGCGGTGCGAAGCATCCGTATGAAGACCATAACGGCGCGCTCGCCCGGCAACAGCCAAAGGCGCAAAATAGGCGCATTCCAGGAATACGTCACGCGTGGCCTGGGTGACACCACTGTTTTCGCCTCCCATGATGCCTGCCAGGGCCAGCGGACCTTTGGCATCGGTAATCAGCAGGGTATCGGCGTCGGGTTGCACAGTCTTGCCGTCTAGCAGTACCAGTTCATCGGCCGACGCTGCCATTCGCACGCAAATTTCCTGATCCAGCTGTTGCAGGTCAAATGCGTGCATTGGCTGACCCAGTTCCAGCAGCACAAAATTGGTGATATCAACGACCGGATCAATACTGCGAAGGCCGCAGCGACGCAGTTTTTCCTGCATCCATAATGGTGTGGGTGCCGAGATGTCAATATTGCGTACGACCCGTCCCAGATAACGTGGGCAGGCTTGCGGGGCGCTGATGCGCACCGGGAATGTGTCCTTGATCGAGGCAGTTACCACTGGCATCTGTGGCGATATGGCGGTGACGCCATTAAGCGCGGCGATCTCACGAGCAATACCGCGGATGCCCAGACAGTCGCCCCGATTGGGCGTCAGATCCAGTTCATAGAAGGTATCGTTCAGTTCCAGGTAATCCCGAATATCGACACCGATGGGGGCCTCGGCTGGCAGTTCGTACAAGCCGTCAGCGGCCTCTGACAATCCCAGCTCTGCCGCCGAGCACAGCATGCCGCTGGATTCGATACCGCGCAGCTTTGCTTTTTTTATCCGGAAGGACTTGCCTGCTTCGGCGCCCGGCAGTTCAGCTCCAATTGTTGCATAGGGCACTTTCAGGCCCGCACGCACATTGGGCGCGCCACAGACAACCTGGATCGTCTGGTTGCCATCATTCACCCTGCAAACACGCAACTTGTCTGCATCCGGATGTGGCTGCACATCAAGCACCTCGGCTACCAGCACACCACTGAACGCGGCAGCAACCGGCCCGTGCGCGTCCACTTCAAGACCGGCCATGGTGAGTTGCGATACCAGCCGTTCTGGCGCCAGCAGTGCCGCATCAACGCTGTCACCCAGCCACTCGCGAATCCATTGTTGTGTGAAGATCATGTATCAATGCTCTTTAGTACGGTGCCGCTTGGGTTTACCTGATTCAATTAAACTGTTTCAGAAAGCGCAGGTCATTTTCAAAGAACAGACGCAGATCATTGACGCCATAGCGCAACATGGCCAGGCGCTCGACGCCCATACCAAAGGCATAGCCGCGATACTGTTCACTGTCGATCCCGGAGGCTTCCAGCACGGCAGGGTGCACCATGCCGCAGCCCAGCACCTCGAGCCAACCGGTTTGTTTGCATACCCGGCAGCCCTTGCCTTCACACATGACACAGCTCATGTCGACTTCTGCAGAAGGCTCGGTGAACGGGAAATAGGACGGCCGAAACCTTACGGCCAGATCCGCTTCGAAAAACGCCCGCAGAAACTCCTCGAGTGTACCCTTCAGATCAGCAAAGCTGACGTCTTCGGCGATCAGCAAGCCTTCCACCTGATGGAACATCGGCGTATGCGTAAGATCTGAGTCACAGCGATAGACGCGCCCTGGACAGATCATGCGGAACGGCGGCTTGCCCTGCTCCATCACCCTGACCTGAACGGGGGATGTATGGGTCCGCAGAACGGTGGATGGATTGATGTAAAAGGTGTCGTGCATGGCTCTGGCCGGATGATGACCAGGAATATTCAGTGCTTCGAAGTTGTGGTAATCATCTTCGATTTCGGGGCCTTCAGCGGCACTGTAACCAACCGATTCAAACAGCCGCTGGATTCTGTCGATGGTACGACTGACAGGGTGAAGGCCACCGGCCGACTGGCGTCGTCCGGGCAATGTCACATCCAGAGTTTCCTGAGCCAGCTGCGCTGCCAGCGCCTGCTCGACCAGGGTATCGCGACGCGTATCCAGCGCTTGCTGGATCTGGCGTTTGGCAATATTGATGGATTCACCGGCCGCAGGCCGCTGATCGGCCGGCAATTTGCCCAGACCTTTGAGCAGATCGGTCAGTTGACCCTTCTTGCCCAGATAATCGACCCGCAATTGATCCAGGGCGCGTTCATCTTGTGTCGCGTCAATGGCCTGCAGGGCTGTGTCTAACAGAGTCGCTGTATCAGTCATGGATTAATCCGCTTATACCATGAAAGCACAAAGCCGGAACGGGACGTAGGAAAACCCGGACCGGCTCTGCAAAAGGTAACGTTTTTACTTACGCCAGTGCGGCTTTCGCCTGATTCACCAGCGCGGCAAAGGCCGCTTTGTCGTGAACAGCCAGATCGGCCATGACACGGCGATCCACTGCAATGTTGGCTTTCTTCAAACCAGCAATCAGTTGGCTGTAGGTCATGCCGTTGACACGGGACTGTGCGTTGATACGCGTAATCCACAGCGAACGGAAGACCCGTTTCTTGGTACGACGGTCACGGTAGGCATACTGGCCGGCTTTGATAACCGCCTGGAATGCAACGCGATACACACGGCTACGGGCACCGTAGTAACCTTTTGCCGCTTTCAGAATTTTTTTGTGACGGCGACGTGCCGTTACGCCTCGTTTAACTCGGGCCATATCAGTCTCCTCGGTATCCTAAATGATTAAATTTTACGCAACATACGGTCGATCAACGGTTTGTCGCTGGCAGCAACCAGTGACGTACCACGAAGATGACGTTTGCGCTTGGTAGTCATTTTAGTGAGGATGTGGCTCTTGTTGGCGCTTTTGCACTTCCAGCCAGTGGCTGTTTTCTTGAAGCGCTTGGAGGCGCCACTGTGGGTCTTCATCTTGCTCATTCGGGTATTACTCCGCATTTATCAGCCATCACTGGCGATACAGTTTAGATAACGAAGATCTGACTGGTGTCAGACCTTCTTCTTCTTCGTCGGTGCCAGAACCATAACGATCTGACGACCTTCCATCTTGGGCTCCTGCTCGACGGTACCGTAGTCTTCCAGATCCTTAGCGATCCGCTGTACCAGTTCGAGGCCAAGATGCTGATGGGCGAGTTCGCGTCCGCGGAATCTTAACGATACCTTGGCCTTGTCCCCATCTTCTAGGAAACGTATCAGGTTGCGTAGTTTTACCTGATAATCCCCTTCTTCCGTCCCTGGTCGAAACTTGATTTCTTTAATCTGAGTCTTGCGCTGCTTTTTCTTGCTGGCAGCCTTCTGCTTTTTGATATCAAAGACATGTTTGCCGTAATCCATGATCTTGCAGACTGGTGGTTCAGCATCAGGGGCGATCAACACCAGGTCGAGCTTGACCTCTGCGGCCTCGGCTCGTGCTTCCTCAATCGTCACAACACCCTTTTGTTCACCATCGGCCAGTACCAATCGCACTTCCGTGGCTTCAATGTTCTCGTTAATGACGGGTTTTTTGGAACTGCTTTTCATATTCGACAGCGTCTTCTCTCCTGCGTAAAGTAAATAGGCGGCCTTGCGACCTTCAGTTGCCGGTACGACCCAAACGTGCGACCGCTGCTGACAGATGGTCAGCAAATGCCTCAATGGTCATCGTACCCAGGTCCTGGCCGTCCTGCGTGCGGACGGAAATCTGACCGTTTTCCATTTCCCGGTCACCGGCCACCAGAAGGAACGGTACCTTCTGCATTGTGTGCTCGCGGATTTTAAAGCCGATCTTCTCATTTCTCAAGTCCGCACTGACACGAAAACCCTTTTCTGCCAATATTTTGCGCACTTTTTCACAATAATCACCCTGTTTGTCGGTAATATTGAGAATTACCACCTGTTCAGGGGCCAGCCACACTGGCAAGGCGCCGGCGTAATGTTCAATCAGAACGCCAATAAACCGCTCAAATGAACCCAGAATCGCGCGATGCAACATGACCGGTACCTTGCGGTTGCCGTCTTCGGCCACATACTGTGCACCCAGGCGTTCGGGCATCGAGAAATCCACCTGAATGGTGCCACACTGCTGTACCCGGCCCATGCAGTCTTTCAGCGAAAATTCGATTTTGGGTCCGTAGAAGGCACCTTCGCCGGGCAGCAACTCCCACGCCAGGCCACTGTTGTTGAGGGCCTGACGCAAGGCATCTTCGGCCTTGTCCCACATCTCATCACTACCGACACGCTTTTCGGGGCGCGTAGAGAGGCGCAGAATGATCTCGTCAAAGCCAAAATCCTTGTAGACCCGGAACAGCAGCTCCATAAACTGCGCCACTTCTTCCTGTATCGCGGCTTCGGCGCAGAAAATGTGCGCATCGTCCTGGGTAAAGCTGCGCACCCGCATCAGGCCATGCATGGAGCCCGACGGCTCAAAACGGTGACATGAACCGAATTCGGCCAGACGTAAGGGCAAGTCGCGGTAGCTCTTCAAGCCCTGATTGAACACCTGCACATGGCAGGGGCAGTTCATCGGTTTGATAGCGTACATGCGGTTTTCCGACTCGACGCTGAACATCTCGTCAGCGAATTTGTCAGCATGGCCGGACTTTTCCCACAAGGTGTAATCGACCAGTTGCGGGGTGCGAATTTCCTGGTATCCATTGTCATTCTGCAATTTTTGCATGTAGTGCTGGATGGTCTGGTAAATGCTCCAGCCCTTGGGATGCCAGAATACCATGCCGGGCGCTTCTTCCTGGAAGTGGAACAGGTTCAGCTTCTTGCCGATTTTACGATGATCGCGCTTCTGCGCTTCTTCCAGGCGGAACAGATAATCGGCCAGCGCCTTCTTGTCACCCCAGGCAGTACCATAAATCCGCTGCAGCATTTCGTTGTTTGAGTCACCGCGCCAGTAAGCCCCGGCCACCGACGTCAGCTTGAACGCCTTGAACTTGCCGGTATTGGGCACATGCGGGCCCCGGCACAGATCAATGAAATCACCCTGGCGGTAAAACGACAGCTCTTCGTTGCCCGGGATATCCTTGATGATCTGAACCTTGTACTTTTCTCCCATGCTGTCAAACATGGCGATGGCGTCATTACGACTCATCACTTCACGCGACACCGGCAGATTTTCCTTGACGATATCTCCCATCACCTTTTCGATCTGCTCCAGATCTTCCGGGGTGAAGGCACGCTCGTAGGCGAAGTCGTAGAAAAATCCATCCTCAATCACCGGACCAATGGTGACCTGGGCATCAGGAAACAGCCGCTGAACAGCCTGTGCCATCAAATGTGCACAGGAATGGCGGATCACATCCAGGCCTTCCGGGTCACGCTCGGTGATGATTGCCAGCTCTGCATCGTCAGTTATCTGATACGACGTATCTACCAGCGTGCCATTGACGCGTCCGGCGAGAGCCGCCTTGGCAAGGCCGGCGCCGATGGATTCGGCCACTTGAGCAACGGTTACAGCCGCATCAAATTGGCGTTGACTGCCGTCAGGAAGAGTAATTGCGGGCATAGGATGAAGTGTTTGTCAGTTATGGGTCTGTTTAAAGAAAAGCACCGCAACAAGCGGCTTATGAAAAACCAGCCTGTGGGCAGAAAGGTGGTAGGCACGACCAGATTCGAACTGGTGACCTCTACCATGTCAAGGTAGCGCTCTAACCAACTGAGCTACGCGCCTGTAAATCGCTTTGCAACTGCTTACAGAAATCGCCGACCAAACTGCTGCGAGGGTGCTTTAATCAAGGTTGGCGATTATAGGGGCAGTGAGCCAAAACTACAATAGCAACTGTTGCTATCAGACCTGCAGCAGTTGTTTGCGCAAGATTGTAACCTTGTCGCGCAAGGTAGCTGCCTCCTCAAACTCGAGGTTCCTTGCCAGCTCCAGCATTCTGGCCTCAAGACGGGAAATTTCCCGGCTGATGGCTTTGGCATCCATGGGCGCATCAATCTGCGCCCCGGTGCCGTAGGCTGCAATTTTTTCCGCCACGGAAGCGCCCTGCCGGTTTCGTTTGCGCCCCTTGCCTTCACCATTGGCGCCGCCGTAGGCACCCTCCATCACATCCATGATGCTTTTACTGACACCGGCGGGGGTAATATTATTGGCCGTATTAAAAGCAATCTGGGTTTCGCGGCGCCGGTCGCCTTCATCCATGGCGCGCTGCATCGAACCGGTAATACGATCGGCATACAGAATGGCTCTGCCCCGAATATTTCTTGCGGCCCGGCCCATGGTCTGAATCAGTGAGCGTTCGGAGCGCAAAAAACCCTCCTTGTCAGCATCCAGAATGGCCACCAGTGATACCTCCGGTATGTCCAGCCCCTCGCGCAACAGGTTGATGCCCACCAACACATCAAAATTTCCCAGCCGCAGGTCGCGGATGATTTCGGAGCGCTCAACAGTATCTATGTCCGAGTGCAGATACCGCACACGCACATCATGATCCATCAGGTAGTCGGTCAGGTCCTCTGCCATACGTTTGGTTAATACAGTGACCAGCACACGTTCCTGTCTGGCCACTACATGGCGAATCTCCGACAGCAGATCATCGACTTGGGTGCCCGCCGGACGCACCTCCACGGCCGGGTCAATAAGCCCGGTGGGCCGCACGACCTGACGCACGGTCTGACCGGCACGCTCCGCTTCGTAGGGTCCTGGCGTGGCTGACACAAATATCAGTTGCGGCGTCAGTGACTCCCACTCTTCAAAACGCAGTGGCCTGTTGTCCAGCGCGGACGGCAACCGGAAACCATATTGCACCAGCGTTTCCTTGCGAGAGCGATCACCCTTGTACATCGCGCCAATCTGCGGGATAGAGACATGCGATTCATCAACAATGACCAATGCGTCAGGTGGCAGATAATCAAACAGTGTCGGTGGCGGCTGACCAGCCTGGCGACCTGACAGATAACGGGAGTAATTCTCTATGCCGGTGCAGTAGCCCAGTTCATTCATCATTTCCAGGTCGAATTTTGTCCGCTGCGACAGGCGCTGCGCTTCAACCAGCTGATGGTTGCTCTCCAGTTGCAACACCCGCTCGTTGAGTTCAACTTTAATCTGTTCCAGCGCATCCAGCACTTTTTCCCTGGGCGTTACGTAGTGAGATTTCGGAAATATAGTGAGACGCGGTACCTTCCTGGCAATCTCACCGGTCAGCGGATCAAAGAACGCCAGGTTTTCGATCTCGTCATCAAACAGCTCGATGCGCACGGCATATTTTTCCGAGTCCGCCGGGTAGACATCAATGACATCACCGCGAACCCTGTATGTTGCCCGTTGCAGCTCCATGTCGTTGCGGGTGTACTGCATATCAGCCAGCCGACGCAAAATGTATCGTTGATCGACCTTGTCACCGCGATCAAGGTGAAGAACCATTTTCAGATACGACCCCGGATCGCCCAGGCCATAAATTGCCGATACCGTCGCGACCACGATAACGTCGCGTCGTTCGAGCAACGCCTTGGTCGCCGACAAGCGCATCTGTTCTATATGCTCGTTTATCGATGAGTCTTTCTCAATGTAGAGATCTGAAGACGGTACATATGCCTCAGGCTGATAATAGTCATAGTATGAAACAAAGTATTCAACCGCGTTATCGGGGAAAAACTCGGCGAATTCGCCATACAGTTGCGCCGCCAGCGTTTTGTTGGGTGCCATGACCAGTGCCGGCCGCTGGGTTCTTTCAATGACATTGGCAATGGTAAAGGTCTTTCCGGAGCCGGTAACACCCAACAAGGTTTGCGCCAACAGCCCTTCTTCCAGACCATCGACCAATGCCGCAATGGCCGCTGGCTGATCGCCGGCAGGCTGGAACGGTGAAGCCATTTTAAATTGATTGCTCATGCGCCGAAGTATACACCGTTGCCGTCCGGCTTTGCGACGGACACAATCAACGGCATTACCGGACTGCCCGGCTCTTGCAGGCGACATTACTGCAGGCCGCCAAAAGTTGGTAAAGAAGGGTTGACCCTATCTGAAAATCTCATTAGTATACGCGTCCTGTTGGGGTCACGCAGATGACCAACACGATTGCCCAATAGCTCAATGGTAGAGTAGGTGACTGTTAATCACTTGGTTCCAGGTTCGAGTCCTGGTTGGGCAGCCAATTCCCCCCCCCTGTCGTATCATTACCCCTTGCCCATTACCCCACGGCCTTCCGTCATGGTGCGGCAAGCAAACACTGGTATCCTTTATATCTCCGGTTATAATCGGTGGCTCGGGCAAAACTGACTCGAACCTTCTTGAGTACGACTATGCAGGATATGATTATGATTGCAAAAAGCTATAAACACCTTTTCGTGGCCATGTTGCTGGGTGGCACCCTGGTTCTGGGCGCCTGTTCGGGTGAGAGCGACGCGCCGGCTGATCTTGAATCCATGGCTGAGCAGGCAGCGGATACCGCCACTGAGGCGGCAGAAGCTGTTAGCGAAGCGGCCTCAGACGCCGTTGATACCATCAGTGACGAGATGGATGGCAACCCGGTGGTGGTCATGGAAACCAGCATGGGCAGCATAGAAATCGAATTATGGGAAGATCGCGCACCCATTTCAGTGGAAAACTTCCTGCGTTATGTTGACAACGGCCTGTACGACAACCTCACCTTCCACCGGGTTATTCCGGGTTTCATGATCCAGGGAGGTGGCTATGACAGCGATTTTGTGGAAATGTCCGGGTACCCGCCAATCACTAACGAGGCCGACCCGTCATTGCAGAATGACCGTGGCACGCTGGCCATGGCACGCACCAACGTGGTCGACAGCGCCACCAGTCAGTTCTTCATTAATCTGGTAGACAATGACTTCCTTAACCAGACCGGAACCACGCCTCAGCAGTTTGGTTATGCGGTGTTTGGCGAAGTCATCAGTGGCATGGACGTTGTTGACGAAATTGCCACTGTCGAGACCGGCAATCGTAACCAGCACCAGAATGTGCCTGTTGAGCCGGTCATTATCGAGTCGGTTACCCGTCGTTGACGTAAGGCAGTCGCTAGCTAGCGTTTGTGCAACGGTGTCACATTGGCAGAGGCAGTACGCGAAGGAACTGTCTCTGCTCGTGCGCCCTCTGACGGTGCAGCAATGGTGACTGGCTTACTCAGCCACAATGGATCATCCGCCAGGGTATCCGGTTCGAAACCGTCCACGGCCCGCATGAGAATGTGCCGTATACCGGCCAGGTCCATGGCTGAGCATGCCGCCTGCAGTTCGTTCAGCATCGGCTCCAGAGTTTCCCAGGGCAGATAGTCTTCCTCTGCTCTCATGATTTTGGGATGTTCCGTGCCAGTCACAGATTCCCCAATCAGCAATTCTTCAAACAGTTTTTCCCCAGGACGCAGCCCGGTGTACTCAATCGCGATGTCGCCGCGATAGGAATTTTCGTCACGGACGTCATAGCCCATCAGGTGGATCATTTTCCTCGCCAGGTCGACAATCTTGATCGGGTCATGCATGTCGAGCACAAATACGTCGCCGCCGCTAGCCATGGAGCCAGCCTGAATAACAAGCTGGGCAGCCTCTTCAACTGTCATGAAATAACGCGTTACTTCAGGGTGAGTAACCGTTACCGGCCCTCCTTCGCTGATCTGTCGCCGGAACAGTGGCACAACCGAACCTGATGAGCCCAGCACATTGCCGAACCGCACCATGCTGAAACAGGTACTACTGGCCCGCGTTACGGTGAGCGCCTGCAGCACCTGTTCAGCAAAGCGCTTGGTGGCCCCCATGACGTTGGTGGGCCGCACGGCCTTGTCCGTGGAAATAAGTACAAAATGCTCGACGCCGCATTTTTGCGCCGCCATTGCGGACACCGCAGTGCCGAACACATTGTTTTGTACACCTTCGACAACATTCTTTTCTACCATGGGTACTTGTTTGTAGGCGGCCACATGGTAAACAGTATTGACACCGAACCGGTTCATCACCGCTTCCATCAGGCCACGATTACAGACATTGCCCAGCAGTGCAATAATCTCGGAATCGACGGCGCCATCTGCCTCGGGCAGCGAGTCGCGCAATACCTGCAGCTCCAGCTCGACGTCATACAGTCCGAATTCGAAGCTGTCCAGCAGTACCAGCCGGGCCGGGCGCAGGGCTACGATCTGCCGGCACAGTTCTGAGCCAATGGATCCTGCGGCGCCTGTAACCAGCACTGACTTGCCCGTGATGCAGGCTCCCATCAGGCCCGGATCTGGCGGCACGATGTCTCGACCCAGCAGGTCTTCAATGTCAATATCGCGCACTTCATCTACGTGCACTTTGCCTGAACGCATATCAAACAGCTCTGGCACGGTTTTGACATGCACCGGCAGATGCTCCAGACGGTTGAGAATTTCTTTGCGCTCGGCATGGCTGGCCGAAGGCATGGCCAGCAGAATCTGACGCACGGAAAAATTGTTGATCAGGTCGGTCAGTGCCGAAGGGCTGTATACGCGGATGCCGTGAACGATACTGCCTACGATATGCCGACTGTCATCAACAAATGCGACAGGCAGATACTGATCACCATTTTGCAGGGCGGCCACCAGTTGCATACCTGAGCTGCCGGCTCCATAGATTATGACGGGCTCTTTGGGACGAAAGTTCTGAATAAGGCTTTGCAGAGCCAGCTTGGCGACAAACCGGCTACCCCCGATAAACAGCAGAGCAAGCATCCAGAAAATGGGCACTACTGAGTTCTTGAGCTCCTGGGGCGACAACACAAAGTAGTACACTGCCCCGAACAATCCTGCGGCAATGGTTACCCCCTGCAGCACAATAAATCCTGATTGCACGCCCATGTACAAAAGCAGCGCGCGGTACAAGCCGATGCGGAAAAAACCCAGCACACTGAGCAGGATGGCCAGCCCGGTGAACAGCACCATACGGTCGGCAAGCGCACCGGCATTGATGTCCAGCATGTTGAACGACAACCATGCAGCCAGGGCAAGCATGAATCCGTCGACCAGCATCAGTAACACCTGCTTGACGGTTCGTGATAACGGTATGGTATACAAATTCATGCCTGATCCTTTGTGTCGGCGACCGCGTTGGCGATAGCTTCAGTCCCTGCTCCCAGTAAGGCAGCTGCAATCATTAACGGTACTATACCAGAGAATGCCAGTGCCACCCCGTATTCGGGGTGTTCGGCGGCAAGCCAGGCCAGTGGCAGCAGCCACACCACATTGACGGCAGTCAACAACCAGGCGACCTGGCTGTGGCTGCCCAGGCGGCGCGCGAGGTGCTGATAGGCATGTGTACTGTGGCCCTGGGTCACGCTGAAACCCGAAGCCCAGCGTCGTAAAAGCGTACAGGTAGTGTCCGCGATAAACACGCCCATCAAGAGCACCCAGACCCAGACTGAAAGACTGCCATCAAAGTGGCTGAGCAATCCCAGCAGTCCCAGAAAGAAACCCAGGAAGGTACTACCGACATCACCCATGAACAACCTGGCCGGGGGTAGATTCCACAGGAAGAACCCCAGTGTCGCGACAAACAGACCTGCGCAGACCCAAACCAGTGCGACCTGTGTGTCAGGCAACAGTATCGCCGCGGCGCCGCTGACAAACAGGCACTGGCCCGCCGCCAGCGTGTCGATACCGTCCATGAAATTATACAGGTTGAGCAGCCATACAAGGGCTATCATCAGCAATGCTGACATCAGGATATAGGGCAATTCGACCAGGCCGCTGAAAAAAGGCTCGGGCACCGGTCCCAACAGAAACAGAGCAATGGATGCCGCCAATAGATGTACCGGCAAGCGGACTTTCACCGAAAGCGAACGTATGTCATCGGCGAAACCAGTGACGGCCACCGGCAACGCGCAGAGCAGGACACTGAACTGAAACAGGTTCAGGAAACCCTGACTGGCAAGGATAATAAGAAAACTGTACGTACTGATGACAATGGCGATACCGCCACCGCGAGGTGTTGCCCGGTGATGCGCACTGCGTTCGACAGGCACATCCAGCAACCAGCTGCCGCCGCGACGAACAAGCAACGCACTGATAAACCAGGACAGCAGAAAGGCACCTGGCAATGCCAACCAAACCCACATATTGAACCCATCATCAATCGCCGGCTGCCAATGAAGGCAGCAGCCACTTGTAGTGTCAATCGGCGCCGGCCATCAGGGAGCCCCGAAACAGGGCTCCCATTCTACCGTATGTGGGTGGCCCGAGTCGTTACTCGGTTGGATCTGAAAGTAAAATACGCGATCGGTTTCGTTCCAGTGTTGCTGGTCCGATGCCAGTGACCTCCTGCAACTGCTCAACTGTCTCGAATTCGCCATTTTTTTCACGGTAGGCGATGATATCCATCGCCCTGGTCATACCCACACCATCAAGTGCCAGTGCCAGTGTTTCGGCGTCAGCGGTGTTGATATTCACCCGCTCTTCAACACTTATTTCGGCAGGCGCAGGCGATTCCTGCGCGATGGCACCGAGCGACACCGACAACACTGCGGCGCTGGTTGCCAGGCAGAACAAAAAAGATTTGAGACCGAGCCGGATAAAACGCTTTGCTGCTTGCATATGGAAACTCCTTTTCCTGATTGAACACATTTACGTACAGTCTCCTGTCAAATTCTGACAGGCACTGACCTGTTTTTAGCACAAATTTCAGTTCACACCCGAAATTTCTTTCTGGATCGATGCAAGCTTTTCCAGTGGTTCACGCGCACGGGTGATAGGTCTGCCTATTACCAGGTAGTCACTGCCTTCCCTGACAGCAGCGGCAGGTGTCACGATGCGTTTCTGGTCGTCGGCGCGGTCACCCTGTGGTCTGATGCCAGGCGTCACCAGCAAAAAATCCTTCCGCAGCAGCTTTCTCAGTTCGCCGGCCTCGGCAGCCGAGCACACAACGCCATCCATGCCGCATTCCTGGGCCAGCGATGCCAATCGCTGCACCTGCTCAAGCGGTGAACGTTGTACTCCCTGTACAATCAGATCATCCTCTTCCAGACTGGTCAACAATGTCACTGCCACCAGAAGCGGCTTATGCTCCAGGTCGGCAATCGCATCACGGGCAGCGCGCAACATGTCCGCTCCCCCCGAAGCATGCAGTGTCAGCATCCAGACGCCCAGCTCTGCAGCGGCAGCTACAGCCTTGTGCACGGTATTGGGTATGTCATGGAATTTAAGGTCCAGAAAAATGTCGAACCCCATGTCGCTGATTTTGCGAACCAGCTCCGGCCCAAAACGGGTAAACAGTTCTTTGCCAACCTTGACCCTGCAGGAGGCCGGGTCCAGTTGCTGCAGCAGTGCCATAACCTCGTCTGTACTGGCCATATCCAGCGCAATAATAATTCTGTTCTGTTCCTGCACGATGATCTCTCCCTGGCAATTTTGAAAATCAGTCGATCTCACTGGCCTTGAACCGGGGCCGTTTCTCCAGCTCCTTCTCCAGCGCCTTTATACGACGACGCAGGCGTGCATCGCGGACTATACCGGCGCCAACTGTTATGCCAATCAATCCGCCTATGCAGAACGTAATGATCAGCCAGAACGACATGGGCCGGGCGGAAAACTCATGAAATCCGAATGATAACGTAACGGGCGTAGTATTCCACATGGAAAACCCTACGCTGAGAACAAAAATCAGTAACAGCAATAGAAATATTAACCAACGTTTGAATCGCTGCATAATCGGTAACTCCCGATGGGCAATCGCCATAGTGTGGAGCACAAATAAAAAACGGCGTCATTCTTGCGAATACGCCGTTTTTTATATCAGTGTCACCAGCAAACCGGGTCAGACCGGACTTTTATGGTCAGTGGTCCAGCGTGTTGTTGACACGGTCTCTCAACTCCTTACCAGGCTTGAAATGTGGCACATGTTTTCCGCTCAGCGCTACCGGTGTCCCGGTTTTGGGATTGCGCCCGATCCGGGGCACACGATAGTGCAGGGAAAAACTGCCGAATCCACGAATTTCAATCCGGCCGCCTTCTGACAAAGCCTCAGACATATACTCAATGACCGCCTTGACGGCAAACTCGCAATCTTTTGCTGATAACTGCGTCTGTTTGGCGGCAATGCGCTCGATAAGCTCAGACTTTGTCATGACAGGTTCCTTGAGTTGATTATTGCTTGTCCATCTGCGCTTTGATCAGGTCACCGATAGTGGTTGGCCCGGAAGCTGCAGTATCCTGGTTCTTGTGATCCTGGATTGCTGCTTTCTCGTCATCCATCTCGATAGCTTTCACAGAGACGCCAAGAACGCGGTTCTTGCGGTCAACACTGACCACTTTCACGTCTATCTGGTCGCCTTCCTTGAGCACATTACGGGCATCTTCAACCTTGTCGCGGCTGATTTCCGATGCGCGCAGCAGGCCTTCAACACCGTTACCCAGATCCACAGCAGCAGACTTCGCTTCCACAGAAGTAACCGTGGCTTTCACTATGCTGCCTTTTTCGAACTCGCCCACGTAGTTGGCAAACGGATCGTCGGACAACTGCTTGATACCCAGAGAGATACGTTCACGTTCCGGGTCAACAGACAGGATAACGGTTTCGATCTCGTCTCCCTTCTTGTAGGCACGGACCGCATCTTCACCGGACTCATCCCAGGAGATGTCAGACAGGTGAACCAGGCCGTCAATGTTGCCGTCCAGACCAATAAAGATACCGAAGTCAGTGATTGACTTGATGCTGCCGGAAATCTTGTCGCCTTTCTTGAACTGCTCGGCGAAACGATCCCATGGGTTCTGGAAGCACTGCTTGATACCCAGAGAAATACGACGACGTTCTTCGTCGATATCCAGAATCATTACTTCAACTTCATCACCCAGCTGGACAATCTTGGATGGGTGAACATTCTTGTTGGTCCAGTCCATTTCGGAAACGTGAACCAGGCCTTCAACGCCCTCCTCCAGTTCGGCAAAACAGCCGTAGTCTGTCAGATTGGTAACGCGTGCCTTGACCTTGGTTTCTTCCGGGTAACGGGCTTTGATATCAACCCACGGATCTTCGCCCAGCTGCTTGAGTCCGAGGGAAACGCGATTGCGCTCACGGTCGTACTTCAGCACCTTGACCTTGATCTCATCGCCGACATTAACGATTTCACTTGGATGCTTGATACGCTTCCAGGACATGTCAGTAATGTGCAGCAGGCCATCAACGCCGCCCAGATCAACGAATGCACCGTAGTCGGTGAGGTTTTTGACGATACCTTTTATAACCAGGCCTTCCTGCAGGCTGGCCAACAGTTCATCACGCTCTTCCGAGCTGACTGCTTCCAGAACTGCGCGACGGGAAACCACAACGTTGTTGCGCTTCTGGTCCAGCTTAATGACTTTGAATTCGAGTTCTTTGCCTTCGAGGTGCGCAGTATCGCGAACCGGACGAACGTCAACCAATGAACCGGGCAGGAAGGCACGGATGCTGTTGATGTCGACAGTAAAACCACCTTTTACCTTGCCATTGATGATACCGATAACGGTTTCTTCAGCTTCATAGGCAGCTTCAAGAGTAGTCCATGCTTCAGCACGCTTGGCTTTTTCGCGAGACAATTTAGTCTCACCAAAACCATCTTCTACAGATTCCAGAGCAACCTGCACTTCGTCACCGATTTGCAGGCTAAATTCGCCGCTTTCGGAAAAGAACTGGTCACGTGGAATAACGCCTTCTGACTTCAAACCAGCGTGGACCGTTACCCAGTCGCTGTCGATATCAATAACCACACCGGTCACAATTGAACCGGGCTTCATATCAATGGTTTTTAAACTTTCTTCAAATAGATCAGCAAAGCTCTCGCTCTGTCTCTTATACACATCTGACGCTGCCGACGATCTAC
>CAJXPR010000011.1 GCA_913058135.1 uncultured Gammaproteobacteria bacterium | reverse complement strand
GAATTACTCCCTTGTGATTATTAGATTTGTCCGGAATGATAACTCAGCCCCAATGATAATGTAATAGCTACCAGAGCCACCAAAAAGCGCTCGCCTGCTCGGACGCAATCAAGCGCCGACCCGCTTACTGCAGCGCCTGGCCAGGCGATAACTTATAGTCCGCCTGATGATGCTCTGGCAAATAGCCGTTGACTTGGCCCACGGTTACTGTAGACTGCGCGGCAAGCCAGAATACCGGCTATATTTATATCTGCAATACGAAGTGCCGCAAGTAGACCCTCGTCCTGTAAATGTATATGTAATCGTATTTTTCTGCTTACCGGTTTTCGGTATGTGGCGTTGCCTTACCAGTTTTTTCTGACAGGCATCCACTTCCCCGCTTCCGGTGCACATTTAATTTTAGTAATTTCAAGGAATATTTTATGTCTACAGTGACAGGTCAGGTTAAATTCTTCAACGAATCCAAAGGCTTCGGCTTTATTCAGCAAGACGGCGGCGCCGATGTATTCGTACATTACAGCGCAATCAAATCTGCGGGATTCAAAACTCTGGCCGAAGGCCAGCGCGTTGAGTTTACCGTGACTAAAGGCGCCAAAGGCCTTCAGGCAGAAAACGTAATCGGTCTGTAAGACGATAACGTTTGAATCGCCGAACTGTGAAGTAACGCGAATTCATTAAAAAAGGGCTGCCACTTGCGTGACAGCCCTTTTTTTATGTCCTGAGTCAGGACTACAGTCTTAGAACCCCGGGCGCCAGTCCGCGGAAATCCAGAACTGCCGGCCCCATGGGCTGTGCAATCGGCTTTCAAAACCACCCAGTACCGGCAGGCGCTGCGGCAGCTCATCAAACAGGTTGCTGACACCGATGCTCAGCGTCACTTCGCTATCGAAGTACTGATCCATCAGGTAGGTATATTGTGCATTGACAATGCCCTGCGACCGGATCTTGCCATCTTCGGGCGGAGGTGTGCCAGTCAGCGCATTATTCACGTTGTCATCGAACTCAACATGATGCTGGTAGTTCCAGCTTGCAGAGGCACTGTGCTTGTCACGTATCCAGCTCAGACGGGCCTGACCTTTCACTTTCGGTACAGGCGCCACGATACCGGTGCGGCCATTCTGTTTGCCCAGCGCGTCAACCACTTCGCCACCATCAGCGTATTCATACTTGGTGTTGTAGGTGGCATTCAGTGACGCCGTGAACGAGCCCAGATTATTGGTATCCATGGTATAGCTGGCCCGAGCATCAAACAGATCTACCCATACAGTACTCACGTTCTGGGCCTGACTGACCACACGCGAAACGCGCTGGTTGTCCGTGACATCCCGCGTCACGTTGGGCGAACCACCCGCTGCTATCCAGGCATTAGCCGCCTGGCGGGTCGCCGAACCCGGTGTGGGATCGTAGCTCGCCGGCGTTGAACCAATAGCCGCCAGCATCTCTTCAAACTCATTGGCAACAATGTCCAGAGTACCGAGAGTACGGATGCGGTCTGTGTACTCAATAGACTGATAGTCCATGCTCAAGGTCAGATCATCCAGTGGTTCCCAGGTAAAGCCGACGTTCCAGATGTCGGATGTCTCAGGGTCCAGTCGCGGATTACCGGACGAGCAGGTTGCGCCACCGTTCAGCACTCCACCCGTGATGGGGTCGTTGCCAAAGAAAATCTCGCCACAGTTTTCGTTGGGATCAAACGGTCTTGCGTCAGCTGGCGTAGGTGCCAGGAAACTTTCACCGATGGATGCACGAATGGCAAGCTCAGGCAGTGCTTCCCAGCGCAGCGCTATTTTGGGCGTGGTAGTCTGCAGATCGTAGGTAGTGAAATCTTCATGGCGCACCGCTATCTGTGCATCCAGTGTATCCAGCAACGGCACCTCGAACTCCAGATAGGCGGCCTGCACACGGCTGCCATAGTTCCGCGTGGTCGGTGGCGTGTCGATGATACTGGTATTGTAGTCTCTGCCTGACGCTGACAGCGGGTTGGCATAGTTCCACTCGTCGATATCACGCATCTGGTAACCAATCGCCATTTGCGCCATGCCGGCAGGCAACTCGTAGAGATCACCCGTTGTGTTAACTTCGAATACCATCAATTCACGCTGTGACGTGCGGAACGGCACTGTCGGTGCGACCCAGTCTACCAGAGCCTGGCTGTTAGCCGTGGTATTGGCATCGTAGAAAGGCGAGCGACTGTCGGCTGAGCCAAAGGGGTTCAGCCACTCGTTGCCGTTAGGGCCACCCTGCCCGATCAACGCTGCCGCCAGATTGGGCATGTTAATCATGCGCGCCGTGTAATCCCGGTGTGTGCGCTGCCAGGAATACGACGTGTTCGCGGTCCAGGAATTGGTCAGGTCAAAACGGGCACCAACCTTGTAGCGCTGGATGGTGTCGTCGTAAGTCTGTTTACGTGCGCCGGTCTTGCCATCAGCATAGCTGGGCAGTGTGCCAGCCGCCGCAAACGGTCGCCACAGCCACGGCCCAACGTCAACGCCATACGGGTTGGCCGGATGTGCAGCTGGCACAACGAGCCCTTCACGGTTGTTGGCGTTCAGCTGGTAAGACAGTGTGTTATGGTTTTCACTTTCGCGATTGGCCAGCGTCATCTGTGCTTCCAGCTGCACCCGATCGCTGACATCAAATGTCATGTTCTGATAGATATTGTATTCAGTTCTGCCTTCTGCCAATGGCCACTGGGCATTGTAGTTGAAGAAGCAGTTGTTGCCCGGACGTGGGATACCACTCGGATTGTTGTTGGCGGCGCCAAAATCCGTCACTTCATTGAAAGTGCCGCAACTGGGGTCTACCAGATTGCCACCGACCAGTTCGCCACCGTGCACCTGCCCTGGATTAGGCGTGGCACCGTCCAGTTCGCGCCATACACCGGGGTTACCGGAATTGGCCCAACCATAGGCTGCACGCAGGGTCCGGGGACGCTCGTACATCATCAAGGGCGTGGTGCGGGCGTAGTCGGCAGCAAAGACGTAGTTGATACCATTGCTGAAGTTACGGCCGAACATCACCCCGATCTTGTTGTCCTCGAAATCCTGTGGTTCATCAAACTGGTGATAAAGACGAACGCGAAAACCGTCAAAATCCTTTACCGGAATCAGGTTGACCACACCAGCTACCGCATCTGAACCGTACAGAGCCGAACCACCGTCGAGCACCACTTCCAGGCGGTCAATAGCGATCTCCGGTAGCAGGGTGTTGATACCGGCATCCACTGATCGGGTACCGTCCATCAGTGTCAGTGTGCTGTTCTCTCCCAGGCCACGCAGGTTGAAGGTCGTGCCCACACTGGATTGGGAGCCACTGTTGCCCGCATTGACGTTCGCCACCGTGTTGGTGTTCTGGGTATAGGGCAGATCACGAATATAATTGCCCATGCTCGGAGCACCAGACTCCAGTATGTCGCTCTGGGTCACGGTGTCGACCGGGTTATTTTGTGCGAAGGCGCTGTTCCGGATAAAAGACCCGGTAACGACTACTTCTTCCACTTCGGGTGTATCGCTCTGCTGCGCGAACGCGGCTATGGGCATGAGCAGGGATCCACTCATGCAGGCGTGTATCATGACACGTAAATAATTCTTTGAGTTTTTGACAGGCATTAGCAGTCTCTCTCCTATTATTGTGCTCTTCGGGACCAAGCATGACATGTGCGGCCCAATCACTCCCGACGGGGCCAGAACACATCGTGCGCAGTGTACTGCCAGGCCGCATGAACACTGTCGTCAAAACGACAAACTATTATGATAAGTCACAAATGCGTAAACTTTCGGGTAGGAAAATAGTAGGTTTAGAGGTAGGTAACAGGAAGGTTGTGATGCACGCTCCTCGGCAAACATGGCGTAATTGGTTACCCTCTCCTGCTTGCGGCGCCGGCACCAGCGCCCACTTTGTGACACATCTTGTCACAACTGACGATGATCATCAGAACCATGCGTCGCGCATGGTCAGGCAGGTGTCATCAAGGCTTGCCAGAAGATCCAGCCACTGCCCGGTTTTGGGCAACTCCCAGGCAAAAAACCAGCGCCCGGCCTGCCGCTTGCCCGTGTAAAAGTCTCCTGATCCTGCTGCGGCCGCCAGCATCTGCTCAAGCCATATCCAGGCCACCACGATATGCCCAAATGCCTCCAGATAGACCGCCGCATTGGCTAACGTCAGCGCGGGCTGGCCACTGGCATGGAGCTTGCGCGTGACATCGGCCAGGCGATAAACAGCAGCATCCAGTTGCGCACCGGCTTCAGCCAGTTCGGGCGACTGCGCAGCCTGCGCGGTCGTTGCCTGTATCAGGTCAAGCAGCAGGTCCAGACCCAGCCCGTCCTGCATCACGACCTTGCGCCCAAGCAGGTCCAGCGCCTGAATGCCATGCGTTCCCTCATGAATCGGGTTCAGCCGATTGTCGCGGTAAAACTGCTCCACATTGTAGTCACGGGTATAGCCATAACCACCGTGCACCTGAATCGCCAGATTGTTGGCCTCCAGGCACCACTGAGAGGGCCAGCTTTTCGCTACCGGCGTCAGCATGTCCAGCAACAACGTGGCCCGCTCTCTGTCCTGACCCTCGCTGGTCCGTTCTTCATCGACCAGTCTGGCGCAATACAGATTGAGGCCCAGTCCCCCTTCAACATAGGCTTTCTGCGCAAGCAGCATGCGTTTGACATCAGTGTGCTCGATGATGGGAACCGCCGGCAATGACGGATCCTTGGCGCCGGGCGATCTGCCCTGTTTACGTTCCCGGGCATACGCCAGGGCATGGAGATAACCGGTATATCCCAGCGCAGCTGCGCCCAGGCCCACGCCTATGCGCGCCTCATTCATCATGTGAAACATATAGGACAGACCCTTGTGCGCCTCCCCCACCAGAAAACCTATCGCACCCGGTTTGCCTTCAGGCGTAAATTTGCCCTCTCCGAAATTCAGCAAGGTGTTGGTGGTTCCACGATATCCCATTTTGTGATTCAGCCCCGCGAGCACCACGTCATTGTGCTCGCCCACCGAACCATCTTCCCTGAGCAGGTGCCGGGGCACGATGAACAGGGAAATACCTTTCACTCCGGCAGGCGCATCAGGCAAGCGAGCCAATACCAGATGCACAATGTTCTCTGACAGGCCGTGTTCACCACCGGAAATCCACATTTTGTTACCAAATACGCGGTAGCGACCGGCTCCGTCAGGCTCGGCACGTGTCCTGATGTCGGCCAGCGAAGAACCAGCCTGAGGCTCAGACAGGCACATGGTGCCGAAAAACCTGCCGTCCATCATCGGTTTCACCCAGGTCTGCTGCTGTTCGGCCGTGCCATAGGTCAGCAACAGATTGGCATTGCCTATGGTCAGGAAAGGATACGCCGCCGTTCCCACGTTGGCGGCCAGAAACCAGGCAAAACAGGCTTTTTCGACCAGTGTCGGTAACTGCATGCCGCCAAGGTCATAATCCTGACCGGCAGCTATCAGCCCGGCTTCGGCAAATATATCGAGGGCCGCTTTGACCTCCGGGATCATATGCACAGTCTCGCCATCAAACCACGGCTCATTGGCATCATTCTTCCTGTTGTGGCTGGCAAAGTGCTCGGTGGCGATTTGTTCACTCAGATCCAGCACGGCATCAAAGGTTTCGCGGGAATGGTCGGCATACCGGGGCAGATGCGTCAGGGACTCGGCGTTGAGCCACTCGTACAGCATGAAGTCAATATCGCGTCGACTCAGAATAAGCGAAGACATAAACGGTCCTGTTAATTGTCAGACAGGCGTGCCGAAGCAGCGCCCTGATCACGGCTGGATGGAATTGGTCAACATGGCAATGGTATAGCGGATGAGTTCGTCGGCTTCCGGGTAATCGGTGAATGACGATTTGGCGCTTCGAGTCTGCATGATCACACCGTGCAGGGCGCCCTGCAGATAAAAGGCGGTCTGCAGCGGGTCCTTGATATGGGTTTCGCTCAAACTGCCATCCTGGATGCCATTGCGCAGCGCTGTCACCATCAGATCGTTAACGCACTCCCGGCAATGATCCAGAGCCAGCAGCTGTGAATCACTTTCACCAGGCCCCGGGAACGTCGCCATGCTGGTCAACACATCGAAATAATCCGCCTGATCCACTGAGAACGCATGGTAGGCGTGCCCTATACCTTCGATTTGTGCGACCCCGGTCTCGCCGGCGGCCAGCGCTGCTTCGAAACGTCGCTGCAGCGACTGGGCCGCGCGCAACATGACGCCACGCATGATAGCCGCCTTGTCCTTGAAATAGACATACAGTAAAGCCCGGCTGAGCTGTGCCGCACGCGCGATATCGTCCATGGAGGTCTGCTCGTAACCTTTGTGGAAAAACGTCAGCTCGGCTGCGTCGAGTATTTCGTCATGCCGTTCCTGCTTTTCTTTTGCCCGTCGTCTGCGCACCGTCATTCCCTTGCAAGCCCCTGTTTCAATATTGACACGAATTCTCCAGCATAGTCGCCTGCAATGCCAGCCTCTCTTTTCGATCAGCAAATCTTATTGACATAATGTCATTAAGTGACATTATGTCAATAAATACCCGCACCGGAGATTACTGATGTCTTTCCGCTTATATTCGCGCTCTTCTGCCAGCGCTCTGGCCATAGTTGCCATGAGCATCAGCCTGCTTAATTGCGGGCAGCCTGCCGACGGCAACGCGTCAGCACAGGCCGGTGCCGATGACCAGAGTATTCCCGTACGAGTTGCTCCCGTCCGCCAGATCAGCAGTGACGATACATTACGCTTCGCTGGTATCAGTCGCGCGCGGCAGCGCGCTGCATTAACATTCCAGGTCGCGGGCGTCCTCCGCTCCCGTGAGGCAGACATTGGCCAGACGGTGGTTGCAGGCCAGCAGCTCGCCCACCTGTACAATCCGCAACTGGAACCTGCCCGCGACGCTGCGCAGTCCAGGCTGGAACAACTACGCGCTGACACCGCACAGGCGCGCCGTGACCTGGATCGCACCGACCAACTCCATGCACGTGGCGTATCCCCCCTGTCGGATCTTGAACAGCAACGCTCGCGACTGGACGCTTTACTGGCAGCCGTCAAGAATGCTGAAGCGACTCTGCAACAGACCGAGAGTCTGCTGGCCGAAAACACACTGCGGGCGCCCTTCTCCGGTGTAATCGAAGCTGTTCTGCGGGAACCCGGAGAGTTTGTACAAGCAGGTCAGGCGGTCATTCAGCTGGCGGCCAGCAGCGGCATGGAAATAGAAGTACGCGCTCCCGCCCATGTGTTGCGCGATGTGCGCACCGGCCAGACACTGCCTGTCTGGTCCAGTCTGACCGGGCTGGCTGGCCACGGACAGGTGGTCGAAATAGGTACTTCCAGTTCTGGCAGCAACGCTTTGTTTCCGCTGATCGTCGCTCTGGACGACAACGGTATCCGGGCAGGCGAAGCCTACGAGGTCGGCATACCGCGACGGACTGAACCGGCACTGGTCATCCCCATCAGCGCCGTGATGCGTTCGGCCGAGGGGTTAACTGTGTTCAGATACAGCGCTGACGACGACGGGACCGGTATAGTGAGCCGGATCTCCGTGCACATCGGCGACTTGCTGGGTGATCAGGCTGTGCTGGAAGGAAACAGCCTGGCTCCTCAGGATGCAGTTGTGTATGCGGGCCTAACCCGTCTGGCTGACGGCGATCGTGTCAGGGTGCTGCCATGATTACCCCTGTGCTGCTCCGACCTCGGCTGATCATGCTGATTGTCATCATGCTTACCCTGGCGGGCCTGGCTTCTTTCGGCAATATGGCCCGACAGGAAGACCCGGTATTCCCGGCGCGCAACGGACTTATTACGGTTCTGTATCCGGGGGCTACCGCCGATGCACTGGAGCGCCTCATCCTGGAACCCTTGCAGGATGAAATCTCGCAGGTAGAAGAGGTGCTGGAATATTCCGCTGTGGCTCGCAGCGGCGTGGCACTGGTCACCATTGGTTTGCAGGACAGCCTGTACGACACCGATCCGGCCTGGGAACGCGTCCGCCAGGCTATGGAACGAGCGCGGCTGGAGTTTCCCGATGGCGTCAGGCAGATGGACCTGGACGACCGTCTGACGTCCAACCCGGCAGTAGTATTGGCCATGGCTGGCGACCCCTCGGTGGTGACGCTCTCTTTGGCAGCCGAGCGCCTCAAGCGCCAGTTGGCTGATCTGCCTGGTTTGTCACGCATTGAAATTGAGGGACATGCTGATGAACAGATCACTATTGCTGTTAAAGACGCAGAGCTTAACCGACTGGGTATCAGTCCGGGTTACCTGGCGGGCCTGATCGGACAGCGCAACCAGGTTTCTCCAGGCGGTTTTATCGTCGTGGACAGCAAGCGCGTCAGCCTGCTAAGTAACAATGAGTTCGAAGACCTGGCCTCTGTTCGTCGTACCCAGATCGCTCTGCCCGGCGGCGGGTCCGTGCCACTGGCGAGCATTGCCGATATCAATCGGACCGCAATACAACCCGAACAGCCAGCAACCTGGATGGACGGCGAACGGATCGTGGCACTGAACGTTTTTATCCAGGATAATCAGGTTGATGCCATTGGTTTTGGCGAAACGTTACGACAGCGGATCAACATACTGGCGCCTGAATTCGCGCCGCTGGAAATCAGGGAGCTGTTTTTTCAGCCTGACCAGGTCGAGTCACGTCTGAGCGATCTGCAGGGAAGTCTGCTGTTAAGCATGCTTATAATTACCCTGGTAGTATTTTTGGGCATGGGCTGGCGGATGGGTATTCTGGTTGCCGCCATGCTGCCGCTGGTGACACTGATCAGTCTGGGGCTTTATGACCTGGGCGGCGGCGTCCTGCATCAGATCGCGGTGATAGGGTTGGTGATATCGCTGGGCATACTGATCGATAACGCCATTGTCATGATCGAGAGCATCCAGAACTATCTGGGCGAAGGCCACAGCCGGCAGCAAGCCATGCTGCTTGGCGTACGTGAACTGGCCGGCCCCCTGGGAGCGTCCACCGGTACCACCCTTGCTGCCTTCACGCCTTTATTGCTGTCCAGTGGCGGCACGGCGGATTTCACGCGTGGCATTCCGGTGATGATCATGCTCACTCTCAGCGTCAGTTATTTGCTGGCGATAAGTGTGGCACCACTGCTGGCGGCCTGGTTTTTGCCGCAGCAACAAGCCCGGCGCAGTATCTGGTTTGACCGGCTGGGCGCATGGCTGGCGGCGCTCAGCGCCGCCCGGCCCCGCCTGATAATCGTCACCGGGATAGTGCTGGTAGCAGCCAGCATGTTATTGAGCAGCCAACTCAACGTCCAGTTTTTCCCGAATGCCGATCGTCCGCAGGTAGTCATTGAAATATTCCTGCCTGAGGGCACCGACCAGGCCTATACCGATCAGGTATCTGCAGATTTTGAACGCCTCACCCGTGAGCAGGATAACGTCGTATCAGTGCACCGATTTGTCGGTTTTACCGGCCCGGGTTTTTACTACAATTTACCGAATGCGACGCGCGCTCCGAACCGGGCACGGCTGGTCGTCAATATGACGTCCCTGGAAGATACGGAGGGCTTTATCCGCTGGGCTCGCGAACACGCTGCCACCACCTTGCCGGAGATAAATATAGTTGCCGGCACACTGGCACAGGGTCCGCCGCGGGTCGCCCCGGTGGAGGTTCGGCTCTACCATGCCGATAACAATACCCGGCTGGCCGCCGCCGAACACATTTTTCGCCTGCTGAAATCGATACCCGGTGCTGTTGATGTCAGGCATGACATCGACCTGGGTACGCCGGTGCTGCGCACGGTAGTGGATGATGCCAGCGCGCAGCGCCACGGCGTCAGCCGCGCCGATGTCGCTCAAACGCTGTTTGCCCGCAGCTTTGGTTTTGGTACCGAACAGTACCGACAGGAGCTGGACCCCATACCACTGGTGCTGCGTTCGCCGGAAGGACCGGCGCTGGACATATCGCAGCTGCTGTCCAGTTATGTTTACAACGCTAACGGCGAGGCAATCCCACTCAGCCTGGTGGCCGGCATGGAGGCCGACTGGCAGGAAGCAGGCATACAACATCGAAATGGCGTCCGTGTCTATTCAATCACCGCAGGACTGGCGCCAGGTTACAGTTTCAGCCAGATCCTGGAAATACTGAATGCACGACTCGAGGACGACCCGCTCCCTGCTGGCACCCGCATGGAACTTGGTGGTGATCTGGAAGGATCGGGTGAAGCCAATCAGGCAATTCTAAATACCGCTCCCATCGGACTGTTGCTGTTGCTGTTCTTTCTGATTGTGCAGTTTAATTCCTTCGCGCGGGTGGGCATCATATTACTGACAGTCCCCCTGGCAGCCGCCGGTATTGTTCCCGGCCTGGTGCTCAGCGGCTCGCCGTTTGGCTTTCAGCCGCTGCTGGGAATCATCGCGCTGGTCGGGATCGTGGTTAATAATGCCATCGTGTTGCTCGACAGGGTCGATCAGAGATTGCGGGACGGCGCTTCGATCAATGCGGCAGTCAGTGATGCAGTGGCCCGGCGTACCCGCCCTATTCTGTTGACCACAGCAACCACGGTGGCGGGTTTACTGCCGCTGGCATTTTCAGCGTCGACATTGTGGCCGCCAATGGCGTGGGCGATTATCTCGGGGTTGTTGGCTTCTACGGTGCTGACGCTGCTGGTCGTTCCCGCTGTGTGCCGGTTAACATTGAAACCGGTGAGTGTAAATATTGCGGATGAACCAGTCATGGGGAAAGTTTAGATTTTACTTCGGCAAGAACGGGCTCCGTTTTGAAACCGCCTGTCGGGACTGATTGATACCTTCAGGGGACGCCGTAAACCCATCCGTGGGGGCTCTTGTGCGGCCTCCCTGCCGCACAAGCCCCTTCAGGTATCAATCAGTCCCGACAGGCTTGTGCCCGCAATTGAGTTATTGCGGGCTTCCAAGAAAATTCGGAACGCTGATCAGAAAGCCGACGCTCTCAGAGCAGGTGGGAGCATGGAGTCGGCAGGTTTTAGACCCTGACAAAACCTGCACTTCCGCCGTCCATAGCGATCCGCCTCGGAACGTTCGCATCCCCACATGCCCTGACTAAACGCAGCTGCCCTGGTCAGCGTTGGTCGGGCAGTTTGTAGCCGTCGGCTTCGAGTTGGGCGCGGACGACTTTCTTGTCCATTTTGCCCGTGGCGGTCAGCGGAATTGAATCCACGAACAGCACATCGTCCGGTAGCTGCCATTTTGCGAACTTGCCGTCGCAGTGTGCGATAACCTGTTCCGGGGTCAGTTCCGCGTCCGGTTTTTTGATAACCAGCGCCACGGGGCGTTCATCCCAGCGTGGGTGCGGATGCGCCACGACGCAGGCCTGCGCAACGGCAGGCATACCTGCGATGTGATTTTCCAGGTCCACCGATGATATCCATTCACCACCCGACTTGATCAGATCCTTGGAGCGGTCGGTAATGATGATGTAGCCTTCCGGGTCAATTTTGGCAACGTCACCGGTGATCAGCCAGCCGTCGTGGAATTTATCCGGCTGCGGATTATTAAAGTACTCGGAACAGATCCAGGGGCCGCGGATCAGCAGCTCGCCGAATGCCTTGCCGTCGTGCGGCAACACGTTCCACTTGTCATCAAAAATCTCGATTTCCAGCCCCGGAATTGGCAGGCCAGCTTTTGCCTGATTGGCGGCACGTTCGGCATCGCCCATCTCCAGATGTTTACGCTTGCCGGTACGACGACTGATGGTGGCCAGCGGACTGGTTTCGGTCATGCCCCAGCCCTGCACCATCTCCACGCCCAGCGCATCCCAGAACCACTCGATCAGCGACGGGGGTGGCGCAGACCCACCGCAGGTAAGCCGCGTCAACGCGCTGAACTTGTACTTGCCGGGATTGGCTTCAATCAGGCCTTTAACACCTTGCCAGATGGTGGGCACACCGGCAGAAATAGTCACGTCATAATCCATGATCATGCGCGCCAGATGGTCCGGCACCATAAAGCGGTGCGGGTACACCTGCTTCATGCCCAGCATGCATGCGACCCAGGGCAGACCCCAGGCGTTGGCATGAAACATCGGCACAATACCAAGCAGCGTGTCAGTCGCTGACAGGCCCATGACATCGGTCATGGCAATAGCAACCGTGTGCAGGTAATTGGCACGGTGGGTATACATGACGCCTTTGGGCTTGCCAGTAGTACCGCTGGTGTAGCACAAGCCCATGGCTGAGTTCTCGTCGATCTCCGGCCATTGATATTTGGTGGCTTTGCCCTTGATAAATTCTTCGTAGTCAATGGCATTGGGCAGGCTGGTTTCCCAGTTCTCGAAACCGGGCTCCGCTGCGACCACGATTGTTTCCACGCTGGGCATCTTGCCTGCCAGCTTTTCCAGCGCCGGCAGGATATCGGCATCAACAATGATAAGTTTGTCCTGCGCGTGATTGATGATGTATTCGAGGTCAACAGGAGACAGACGGATGTTGAGCGTGTGAATCACCGCGCCCATGCAGGCAACTGCGTGATAAGCCTCCAGGTGTCGGGCACCGTTCCACATAAAGGTACCGACCCGGTCGCCTATCCCGATGCCTGCGTCGTTTAATGCATGGGCCAACTGGTGGGCACGGTTGCGGGTCTCCAGCATGGTCTGGCTGCGGGCACCATCGGCGGTGGCCGTCATGACTTCAACATCAGGTTGCAGCATGGCGCCCCGATCCATCAGCCGGTGCATTAAAAGTGGAGTCTGTTGCATTGTCATTTATTTTTGCTCCTGACACGGTTGTTCGGCGAAACAAGAAGACTAAACCAGCTTGTGCCGCAGTTCAACAGATAGTGAATGCATTCAACTTGTTGTGAAGGCAGTTCGGAGCAGGCATCGGGAGCTGCTTCCCCGCAGCCCCCTGTGCGTCCTGAGACGAATGACGATCGACGTTTATTGTCGCGTAAAGGTACCGGTCAGCACATGCTCGCCAGCTGCGTTGCGTTGTTCAATTTCGATTTTGGGGCTGGTGGGGCCAAAAAGCCACTTGGCATTGATACTCACACGGTTGTGTACCGGCGGCAGGGTCACATAACCGCCAGTCAGGTTTGTAGAGATGGAGATGCCTACGCCATCCCACATGCATGCCGCTACGCCACGTGATTCGATCCGGTAATAGCCGTCGCCAAACTTGGGCGCGGGAATGTTGATCTCGGAAATAGTAACGATGCAATCGTCGTCGCTATCAGACTTGTACACACCTTCAATCTGCGCCATTGCAGTCTGGCCGCCCAGCAGCAGGCTGGCAGCCAGCAAGGTTTTCTGCAGAGTTGATTTATTTATCATGGTATCTCCCGCCTATCAGTCATCGGTGATTAAACTAAACCACGTCATACTAAGTTCAGCGGGATTACCTGATTTTGATGCAGATCAAACTGCCAATAAATCAAACGCCAGCTTCGCTGCGAACACGCTGATCCAGGTGCGCCATGGCCCAATGGGCTGATTGAATCGCACTTTCCATCCAGGCTGCGTGAATACTTACCTGATCACCGATAAAGTAGTGCCGCCCGCTGGGTTGTTGCAGCAAGCGGTAGAACTCGGTTTTTTCCGGTGTCATCTGGCCCCAGCGAGCAGAACAGCCCAGCATGTGATTCATCCGGTGCCAGGCGATGGTGATACCGTGCTCAGCCATCTCCCGGTATTGCGGATGCACCTTTTCGCCCTGCGCCAGCATGGCCTCAATACGTTCCTCATGATTCAGACGCATAAATCCGGAACCGCCACCGTAATCATAGGCTGCCAGCATGACACCCTTCTGTTTCAGCAGTCCATGGAAGGGATACCACAGCTGGCGAATGGGCTGGTTGGTCCAGGTGATACCGCCGTAAATGTTCTCTTTTTCCCAGAACCGCTCTTTCATCTGGAAAGCGCCTTTATAGGCCTCGCCCCGACCAATCTGTCGCATCGCGGTGATATAGGCCTCGGGCAGGTTGTTGTCGATACCGACCATCAAATGCGAAGGAATACAGTTGAATACGTAGTCCGCCTCGATTCGGTGACGTTCGCCATCCTGATCATAAACAATTTCAACGGTGTCGCCGCGGTCGTAGACGCCCATGACCATCGCATGATATTCAATCTTGCCCTCAAGCTGACGGGTAAACCCTTTGATGATGTTATCCATGCCATGCACCGGCTGCATCAGCATTGGCGCCGTCTCGCCCTCGTTTTCCAGCAACGTCGAGCGCAGCAGACCCACATTGGCCTTGAGAATGTCACGAATGTTGATCATTTCGTGATGTACGCCTTCATCAATATACCCGCCCGAGACATAGCCGGCACGCCCGCTACCGTGGTATTCACCACTGGCGTCCAGGTCGCCAAACTGCCGGATCAGAGCGACAATTTTCTCCGCTTCCTCGTCAGTAAACGGTTGATCCAGCTCGGTATTGTTATACCCTTTCCACATCAGCTCGGCCATGAACCCTTTCAGGTTGGTGCTGATGTCGATGTTGCGCATGGGTACGCCACCATTCAGGTCAGGATCATGCACCAGGGCCTGTTTGTTCTCATTGATGAACATTTCCAGATCGACACCCAGCTCTTTGCAATAAGCCAGCACGTTGGCATGAGTGCTGGGAATCCGGGCGGCACCACAGTTGAAATACAAATGCGGTTCGTCATCGAACTGACAGATCTGTGGATTGCCTATCTCATCGATCAGGTCGCCGTGACGCACTGTCATCACACGTCCGCCGCATCGATGAGATGCTTCCAGTACCGTGCAGTCATAACCGGCTTTGCCCAGCTCGTAAGCGGTGGTCAGACCGGAAATGCCACCTCCCAGAATCACCACGCGCTTGCGCTGGCCATTCAGTGCCATCAGGTTGGGCGCACTTGCAGAGGTGGTGCCGGGAATGAGACCCAGCGCGCCGCCAATGCCCAACACGGTGGCGACGCCGCCAGTGGCGGCTATCAGATTCAAAAATTCTCGACGGGAAACGGGTTTTGTCACGGATGTAATCCTCTGCGATCTAATTCTTGTAAATCGGGGTAGTTGACAACGATACCACCCCGGACTGCTTGTACACTGGCATTATCGCCCAATATAAAGAACAAAGTCCTGCCAGAAAGATTCCCAAAACCTACTAAAACAGCATCGGGCCCGCGTTTACAGGCACTCTAGTGGTGCATCGCAGGTCGTCTGGCACCAGTGTGGCGCATTGCCCGACGGTGACATTACAGCCTGCCCGCGACGAACCAGCGACCGGTGCTGGCCCTTTTATTGCATCTTCATTGCTAAACTGGCGATGGCATGAAACGAGACTCAGCATAATACACGCCATATCCTGCAGGAGAGATTTTGGTGACAACAGGATAACAGTTCTCTGATGGTCTTGAGCTAGATTAAAACAGAAGTCAAATCCTTGACGTAAAATCTTGACCTTTGACGTAGTATTTGTTTGCATACTGGTATAAAAAGAAAACATGCCCATGGCCGATAAAAAGACATCATATACGCACGACTACAGAGCTCTCAGAATTGGTGACTGGCAAGTGTCACCGGGTGCCTGCACGGTCGAAAAAAACGGCGAAGAAACCAAGATCACCCCCCGCAGCATGGACGTTCTCAAGCTGCTGATCGAACATGCTGGCAATGTCGTCAGCCCGGGCGAGTTTCTGGAAACCATCTGGCGATCGCCGATCGCCACTGACCATGCTGTTCACAAGGCAATTGCCGAATTACGTAGTGCCCTGCAGGACGACGCCCACAATCCCAGCTACATCAAAACCATTCCCAAACGCGGTTACACTCTGATCGCCCACGTCTCAGTTTCGTCCGACACGGCGACGCAGCCGGCAGCTGACCTGCGGCCGGAGGACGGCATCGACAGTCTTCCCGGCGCTGGCGAAGAAACTACTACCGGTACCAGAGCACCCGAAAATACATCAGCGGACATCCCGGTGAGCTCGCCCGAGCGAACCGCCACGTGGACGCTATGGCGAAAGCTCGCCGTGGCCGCGATGCTCAGCGCCCTGGTCATCAGTGCTCCCCTGTTCCTGCGCAGCCCGAAGACCACGCCGGAAGCGAATGGCGTCGTCCAGTTGGCGGTGATGCCCTTCGCGTCACGGGATTTCAGCGATGAAAACCAGATCCTTGCTGAAGGCATCCGGGAGTCGCTGATTCACGGGCTGTCCAAGCTGGGACACCTGCAGGTGCTGTCTCCGGCGCGCAATGCCGAACTGCTGGCGGCCAGCCAGCGCTATGATGACAGTTATCTGCAACAGGCGGATCATGTTCTGCAAGGCAGTGTTATGATTTCTGACGGCCGGCTGCGGGTGATCGTGGAACTTGTCCGTGCCAGTGACGGGCTGCGGGAGTATTCCGACCAGTTCGACCTGCCCATGAATGATATTTTTGCCGTCCAGGATCAGATCGTCTCCAACGTCACCAGCGCATTACGGGTTTACCTGAACGAGAGTGAGCGCACTCAGATGCGAGACTGGGGTACCACCAACGCCCTGGCCTACGAGCATTTTCTGCGCGGGGAATTCTATAATAACCAGTTCAGTCCTGCAGACTGGGAGCGCGCCATTGAGTCCCACCAGGCCGCCATAGCCCTTGATCCGGGATTTCTCAACGCTTACCACGGTATCGCCACGGCCGCCAACAATCTGGCTGTCTACAGCGGCGCCGACAAGATCGACAAGATGTATCAGCTGGTACTGGACACTCACCGGCAGATCTCGCAGATCAATCCGGACAGCGACATCCTGGATTCTATTTACGCCATCAAGCTGCGCTTGCGCGGCTCCAGCTACGTCCAGCAGGAGATGCAGCTGCGCGAGCAGATATTGTCCGGCAACCCGCCCCACTTTGCGCTCAGCCACTACGCCCTGCTGCTGATTGGTGCGCGCATGTATGACGAAGCCGAACGCTTCCTGGCACAGGCAACGGAAGCCGGGCCCTTTGAGATATCCCCGGACGAAGCCTGGAGTTACCGTACCAATATTCTGACCCCCACTGATACAGTATTGGCACGCAAGAACCAGCTACAACAGCGGCCCTATCATGTCGCCTTCCTGGGCTCGGTGGCTGTCAACCTGGCAACCCTGGGGGACTTCCGGCAGGCCCAGATTTACCTTAATCAGCAACGTGAGGTGGATCTGGAGGGCATACTGGCGCACTACTCCGAGGTCATTATGGGCGTGCTGGCCGGCGATATACAGGCAGATACGCCGAGCTACTTCGCGGCGCTGCGGGAACACCCGGACTTTTATTACAACAATGGTGTGCTGGCGTTCATGGTCGGCGACCTGGAGCGTGGCGTGCACTACTGGCAAAATCTGCCGCCGGTCCACTTGCGACGTCTGTTCAACGTGACCCACGCTGCCGAAAAGTACTTCCCGGATCATGTGCTGTATTCACCGGACTATCTGGCTCTGCTGGATTCGCTGGGCGCTGGCATGGAATGGCAGCGACGCTTGATGGAAGGGGTCATGGCGATGGAGTCGGTGACCGGCATTGGCCTGAGCCGGCGCTCCAGAGAAGCCTACGATGACCAGCGCATGATGATCAAAAACAACCTCTGGTCCGAGCAGGAATGGAGCGAACACCAGCATTACCTCTCACAGCGCCTCGCCCAGGCTTCTACACTGAACGCCGCGCGCGTGCACTGACTGTCATTTGCCTCATCCACGCGATGCTTCTGCCCTGACCGGTAGATTTAGCTGCGTGTGCTAACGCGGTGGATCCATAGACCCGCTTAAAATACCGAAATCGTTATGTTTTTAATTCCATATTTGTGTTTATATACAGGGATCCGGTTTTGGCGGCCATGCATTGACAAAATGTCAAAGCAAAGCCTCCCGAAACGCCTGATACCCCCGTATTCTCGGGCTCCGAGAGTGTTTTAGGAGGTATTAAGAAGGTTTTTAGGAGGACTTTGTCGGGTGTTTGTCACCATAATCGGACTGCCGTATTGCGTAACCTAATAATAATTCTATATCGGCAGGCTCTTAATCGGTTCAAGAAAAAGACGCACTTACTACAGAAGAAGGAAAATTAAATGAATAAGTCTCCAAAACTCTGCACACTCTCCTCCACGTTGGTGCTGCTAGGTTCCCTGACTGCTGTTGGCGCTCCGTCAGCGTTTGCTCAGGAAGCTGCACCGGAACTAGAAGAAGTGGTAGTAACCGGTTCCCGGGGTGCTCCACGAACTGCCCTCGAATCTGCTGCTCCCATCGACGTATTCTCGGCCCAGGATTTCCAGGACCAGGGTACATCGGACATGAACGACCTGCTGCGTAACCTGATCCCGACCTTCAACGTCGACGTTCAGGACATCAACGACTCCAACTCACTGGTACGCCCCGCTACCCTGCGCGGACTGCCAGCTGACGATACGCTGGTGCTGATCAATGGCAAGCGTCGTCACCGCTCGGCGGCCATTCAGTTTGGCCGAAACGGCACTCACTTCCCGGACGTTGCCCAGATTCCGCCGATTGCCCTGCGGCAGGTGGAAGTATTGCGTGACGGCGCATCTGCCCAGTACGGTTCTGACGCCATCGCTGGCGTGATCAACTTCATCCTGAAAGAAAACTCCGAAGGGGCAACCTTCGAAGCCAAGCACGGCCGTCTGAGTGAGACCGATGACGGTATGCTGAACTACTTCGCCGGTAACGTTGGTTTCGCCCTTGGCGACAACGGCTTTGCCAGCATCAGCTTTGACAAGACTGACCAGCGTCGCAGCGACCGCTCCATCCAGCGTGGCGATGCCCAGGCACTGATCGACGCGGGCAACAATGCCGTGCGTGTCAATGCCCAGCACCAGGGCCTGCCGGATACGGAAATGATGAACTTTTTCATCAATGCCGGCCTGCAGCTGAGCACGGATCAGGAGTTGTACTCATTCAGTGGTTACTCTGAAAAAGACGTGGAACTGGGTTTCTTCTTCCGTAACCCGGAAAACCGTGGTGGTGTGTTCACCAGCGGTGCCAACCAGTTGTTCGCAGACCTGACGCCAAATGATGGCGTTGGCTGCCCGGTAATACCACGCGGCGTCAACCCGCAAACCGGCGTTACCAGCTCGCTGGCCGCTCGTGATGCCAGTGCCGCCAACCCCAACTGCTTCTCGTTCAACGAGTGGTTCCCGGGCGGTTACACACCGATGTTTGGTGGCAGCAACACTGACATGTCCAACGTTACCGGTATTCGCGGTGAGTTGGATGATGGCACCAGCTACGACGTCAGTATTGGCAATGGCTTCTCGGAAATGACCTATTTCCTGGAAAACACCACCAACCCGTCCATGGGACCAGACTCCCCGACTTCGTTCGAGCCGGGCATCTACACTACCATCGAAAACAACGTCAACCTCGACCTGGTAAAGGGCTTTGATGTTGGCATGTATTCCGACCTCAACGTGGCCTACGGTATCGAGTGGCGTCGCGAGATATTCAAGGTACGCTCGGAAGATCCGGATTCATTCCGCATCGGTCCTTATGCAGACCAGGGTTTCGGCGTTGGCTCTGACGGCTTCCAGGGCTTTGGTCTGGACCAGCAGGGTAGCTGGGATCGCAAAAACTGGGGCTTCTATGTTGACCTGGAAGTGGACGTCACTGAACGCCTGCTGCTGGGTGCCGCTCTGCGTTACGAGGACTTCTACAACACCTTTGGTGACACCACCAATGGCAAGTTGAGTGCCCGTTTCCGGCTGACCGACACCATGAACCTGCGTAGTACGGTCAGCACCGGTTTCCGTGCGCCGTCGCCAGGTCAGGCCAACATTTCCAACATCTCCACCGGTGTTGTGGACTCTATCCCGGTTACACAGGGTCAGATTCCGCCAACCAACCCGATTTCACAGCGCTTCGGCGGTGAGGAACTGGGGCCGGAAGATGCCACCAACTTCAGCATCGGCTGGACCGCTGAAATCGGCGGCCTGGATCTGTCTATCGACTACTACAAGATTGATATCGATGACCGTATCCTGAACTCCGCCACGTTCGACATCACCCCTGCAATCGCCCAGGAACTGGAAGATTCCGGTATCTCCGGCGCACGCAGCATTGTGTCGTTCAACTACTACACCAACGACATGAGCACCACCAACGAAGGTATTGAAATCGTTGGTTCCTGGTCAATGGACTGGCAGGAAATGGGGACTACCGATTTCTCCGCGTCCTACGCCTATACTACGCAGGAGTTGAAAGACTTCACGCCTGGTCTGCTGACCCGCGCCAACATTGCGGATCTGGAAGACGGTATCCCGTCTGACCGTATCAACTTCCGCGCCAACCACAACGTCTCTGACTGGCGCTTCACGCTGCAGGCGAACTACTACGGTGAATACCTGTCTGTTCCCAGCAGTGCGGATCCCAGCCGCGACTACGATGTAGGCGCGAAAACGATATTTGGTGCTGAAGTTGCCTACATGTATGGCGACCGCTACACCTTTATCCTGGGTGCTGATAACGTCTTCAACACCAACCCGGAGCGGGTACGTCCGGTAGACTTCAGCTCTACTACCAGCAACAAGTACATCACCTCAGGTGCCTTCAGCCCGAATGGCCGGTTTGTGTACTCACGTGTGCAGGTAAACTTCTAACACCCGTTAGATGGTTGTAAAATCAAAGGGACGGGGTTCGCCCCGTCCCTTTTTTAACGAGAGATAAAACACTATGAACAAGCATAAAGCAGGATTCTGGTTCAGTCTGGCGCTGGGAACCGCATTGAGCCTGAGCGCTCAGGCCGCAACCGTTGACGGCGTAGAAGTCAGTGACCGATTCTGTCTGACCTGTCACGGCACTGACGGACAGGGCAATCAGGGTATTGATGCACCCCGCCTCGCGGGCATGGAACCCTGGTATCTGAAGCGACAGCTCGAATTATTCCGTGACGGATTGCGAGGTACGCATCCTGAAGATATTCCTGGTCAGGAAATGCAACCCATGGCCGCGATCCTGAGCGACGAAAGCATCACCGATATTATCGACTGGGCCGGCACCTGGGAATACAAGCCAGCCGAGATCACCATCACTGACGGCGACGCAGCGCGCGGTGAGCAATTATACCAGACCTGTGTCGCCTGCCACGGCGCAGACGGGCAAGGCAATGAAGCCATGAATGCACCCGCATTGGCCGGGCAAAATGACTGGTACCTGATGAACCAGCTGGTCAATTTCAAGGAAGGCTATCGCGGCTACGACACCCAGGACCGCTATGGCACTCAGATGCGCATGATGGCTCAGGGAATCCCCGACCGCGCCGCCATGAGAGATATTGTCAGCTACATTAATACGCTCGGCCGTTAATCCGGCCCTCTCGGCCCTCTGTCGGCGCATGGACACAAATCCATTGCGCCGACACTTCCGTTAAAACCCCCTACCCCTCCTGCGCACACCTTTAGTGCGCATTTGTGCCCGTTTTTGAGCACGAACATTCGCTCTGTCGAAAGTCCTGCCTTGATATTGCAGTCACCAGAATTCTGACCCATAATCCGGGAACTTGTCTATTTTTGACAGGATGTCACCAACGTGTGACTTGCATCTCGCTATGCAACCTTGGCCTTATATCAATAACAATTAAATGAACCAGACTATGCCGCAACAAGATTTTTTGCAGGATTTGCGTAACTACCTGAACGATTCGGCGACCATAACGCCCGAGTCGCAATTACGTAATTATGTAACAACCACTTGCCTTACCCAGGACGATAAAACCCTGCCGCTGAGAGTCAGCCTGGAAACAGCGCAACTCTATCTCGGCAAAGAAGTCGGAGTCACTAAATGGTTCCCGGTCACACAGGAACGGGTCAACCGCTTTGCCGGCGCTACCGGCGACTTTCAGTTCATCCATATCGACAAGGAACGCTCGGCGCGTGAGACCTGCTACGATGGCACGATCGCGCACGGCATGCTGACCATGGCACTGGTTCCGACCTTTGCCACGCAGGGCTCACTAAAAATCCTGGGCACCAAACAGTCCATTATTTATGGCCTGGATCGCGTCCGTTTTCTGAGTCCGGTCCGGATCGGCAAACGCATACGCGGGCGTTTCACTCTGCTCAGCGCACAGGAAAGGTCCGAGCAGGAAGTACTGATGCGCCATGCAGTCAGCATTGAAATTGAAGGTGAAGACAAGCCCGCACTGATAGCTGACTGGATAGTCATGTACGTGCTTTAAATACGGGATTCAAGCACCTGTTTTAAGCACGCCCTGGAAACTGTCCGCGCTCGCCTTGTGCCAGTCATCTTCATACGCCTCAGGCACCCTGCCTTCAATCAGTTGCTCGTGGCGCAGAGGCGTATAGATCTGGTCAAAATGACGCAGTCCCTTGTCGGTGCGCTGATGGAGGTCTGATGGCTGTAATTGTCCCGGGTGCTCATAGCCCAGCGCGCCGCACAGCTCCAGGAATGCCGACACTGTACCCGCCTGAAAATTCCTGACCCGTACAGCACGCAGATCAACATTGACCGCTTTTGCCCGTGAGGCGTCCTGTGTTGCGACCCCTGTCGGACATTTATTGGTATTGCAGGACTTGGACTGAATACAGCCCAGCGCAAGCATCATGGCACGGCCGGAATTAACCACGTCGGCGCCCAGTGCAATCTTGGCCAATATATCAAAACCACTGGCTGTCTTGCCTGCCGCTATCAATTTGATATCCTGGCGCAACCCGGCACCTTTGAGCACCTGCTCGACAAAATAGGTGGCCTCCAGCACCGGCATACCCAGCCGGTTGGAGAACTCCATTGGCGCTGCGCCTGTCCCTCCTTCAGCACCGTCGATATTAATAAAATCGGGGAGAATACCGGTGTCCACCATGGCCTTGACAATGGCCATGAATTCGGACTTTTTGCCTATGCACAATTTGAAGCCAACGGGTTTGCCATCACTCAGTTCGCGCAAACGTTGCACAAATTCAAGCAGTCCCCGCGGTGTATCAAACTCGGGGTGCGACGCTGGCGAGTAGACCGTCTGCCCTACCTCTACCAGACGAATGGCGGCAATCTCCGGGCTGACCTTGGCACCAGGCAATACCCCGCCATGAGATGGCTTGGCTCCCTGTGATAATTTGATTTCGATCATTTTAACGGCGTCATGAGCTGCCGCGCGGCGAAACGCTTCATCACTGAAACGGCCATCTGTCTGGCGGCAACCGAAATAACCAGTGCCTATCTGCCAAACCAGATCACCACCGTGTTCGAGGTGATAGGGGCTGATGCCTCCCTCTCCGGTATTGTGCGAAAAGCCGCCCAGTTTTGCGCCCTTGTTCAGCGCACTGATGGCATTGTTACTGAGCGCTCCGAAACTCATGCCGGACACGTTCAACAACGCCGAACTGTAAGGTTGCCGGCATGCGGGACCACCAATCGTGACCCGGGCATGCTCGGGATTGATATGTCTGGCATTGATGGAGTGGAATATGCACAGATAACCGTCGGCCAGGATATCCCGTTCGGTGCCGAACGGCAGGGTATCGTCCAGTTGCTTGGCGCGTCGGTAAATGAGATCGCGCGTTTCCCGATTGAAGGGAGCTTCTTCCAGGTTGTCAGCAATAAAATACTGGCGAATTTCCGGACGGATGCCTTCCAGCATAAACCGGATATTGGCGAACACCGGATAATTCTTGCGCAGATTGCTGTCCGCAATAAACAGGTCATACAGGCCGGTGGCCGCAAACACTACCACTCCCAGAAACAGGATCAGCTGCCAGGGTTGCTGGAACAGGGATACCGGGGCAATAGACCATTGCGTCGCGTCAACCAGCACATAGAAGCTTAGCGGCAACATCAGCACCACAAACGCCCAATAGAATCTCACTGCTGCTGTCATCAAGCTTCCCCGATCCGGCGCCTACTGGCACAAACTGCTTTTGGCTTCAGCATATTCACGCCGCAGACGTGCGACCAGGGTGGCCGTGGGCACGATTTCACGAATGGCGCCAATGCCCTGACCGCAGCCCCAGATGTCACGCCAGGCACGTTTCTCGCCACCGCCGCCGAAGTTCATTTTGCTGGGGTCGGACTCAGGCAGGTTATCCGGGTCCATGCCGGCATTAATAATGCTACCTTTAAGATAATTACCATGGACGCCGGTGTAAAAATTGCTGTACACAATATCATCCGAGTTGCTTGCCACAATCATCTTCTTGTAATCATCGACGGCACGCGCCTCATCTGTGGCGATAAAGGGGGATCCTATATAGGCAAGGTCCGCCCCCATCGCCTGTGCCGCCAGGACGGCGCGGCCGGTAGCAATGGAACCGGCCAGTAGCAGCGGCCCGTCGAACCATTCCCGGATCTCCTGAACCATGGCGAACGGGCTTTTGACGCTGGCATGACCACCGGCACCGGCTGCCACGCAGATCAGGCCGTCAGCGCCCTTGTCGATAGCCTTGCGGGCAAATACGTTGTTGATCACATCATGCAGGACAATGCCGCCCCAGCCCTGCACGGCCTTGTTGACATCCTCCCGTGCACCCAGGCTGGTGATAATGATGGGCACCTTGTACTTCTCACACAGTGCCATGTCGTGATCCAGCCGGTCGTTGCTGCGATGCACAATCTGGTTGATGGCAAAGGGCGCTGCCGGATTTTCCGGATTGGCTTTGTTGTATGCGCTCAGGGTTTCGGTAATCTCCGCCAACCAGTCTTCCAGTTGTTCCGCGGGTCGCGCATTCAACGCCGGCATGGAGCCGACCACACCGGCAATACACTGGGCGATGACCAGTTTAGGGTTGCTGATGATGAACAGTGGCGAGCCCACTACTGGAAAGGGCAGATTTTTTAATACCGGGGGCAATCGTGACATGGAAGCTCCGCAAAATGGGGTGAATTATGGTTGGGTAGGGAACCGTCAGGCGTCAAATCCTTCCAGGACAACCTTGCCGATGGTATGTTCGGTCTTCATGGCCTCGTGAGCGCGCTCCAGATTGGCTGCATTGATGACACCAAAATGCTCGCCCATCGTGGTCTGTAGCGAACCTTTGTCGATCAATTGTGCAACCTGTGACAACAAGGCGTGTTGAGCCTTCATATCTGAGGTCTTGAACAGGGCGCGTGTGAACATGAACTCCCAGTGCAGCGACAGACTCTTCTGCTTCATCAGCTTGATATCCAAAGGTTCAACGGGGTCATCAATCAGGCACAAGCGGCCCTGCGGGCGCATCATGGCTACGATGTCTGCGTAATGCTCACCTGTGCGGTTGACGCAGGCAGCGTCCGTGATATCAGCCAGGCCGATGCCGGCCAGTTGAGGCTGCAAAGGCTGGCTATGGTCCAGTACGTGGTGAGCACCCAGGCGCTCCACCCAGGCCTTGCTCTCCGGGCGTGAGGCGGTGGCGATGATTGTCGCGCGGGTCAACTGCCTGGCAAGCTGAACCAGCATCGAGCCGACGCCGCCACTGGCCCCAACGATGAGCAGGACACGTCCTGCGCCATCGTCGCCGCCGGGCAACTGCAGGCGATCAAACAACATTTCCCAGGCAGTGATGGTGGTCAATGGCAGTGCGGCTGCTTCGGCGTCGCTCAGTGAATTCGGGGCCAGTGCAGCAATACGCTCATCAACACACTGAAACTGGGCATTGCAGCCGCTGCGACTGACATCTCCGGCGTACCACACCCGATCGCCTGTTTTGAAGGTCTCGACCTCCGCCCCGACTGCCGCGACGCGACCAACCGCGTCCCAGCCCAGCACTTTGGGTGTGGCGTCCTCGGGTTTGACCCGACCACGGATCTTGGTATCCACAGGGTTAACGGCGATGGCGTCGACGTTAACAAGCAGGTCACGGGGGCCCGGAACGGGCTTGTCGGCCTCAAAATCGAACAGTGGCCCGTCTGTATATCCAACAGCTTTCATAAGACAATCCTGTTTGCGCTTCAAATCAGGCACTGATTAAAGTACAAACAGGCAGTCCACGTCAAAGAGTCTTTTGTAATCCGCTGCTTAGCTGCTGTTATTGGGTCGCCTGCAGGCCCAGCCAACTCCTCAGCTGGGCCTCGGTCATGATGCCGCTGTGGGCCTGAAACTGATGTTCAGCATCAAAATGGTAGCTGCGCGGCAGCTCCCCGAACCACTGTGGATCAATACTGAAACGCAAAGGCTCCGCATAATCATCAGCAAACATCCAGGACGTCATGTCATCCAGGCCATAATCTTTGAGAAAGTCCTCGGCATCAGCCTGAATGGCAATGTCATCGGTGGAAACCAGCACCAACGGCAACTCCGGATACTGATCGCGCAGCCGACCCAGCAAATCGAGCTCCACCATGCAGGGCGGGCAATCCACCGACCATAACGCGAGCACAAAGGGCTGCCCTGCCCGTTCAGCCTTGATCTGCGCGAAACTCTGCGCCGTAAACGGCCTGATATCCAGACCGGGATCGGGCAATGCCATGACCTGATAACCTTCGTTGCGGCTGTGCCAACTCAATTGCAGACCGTCAGGCCCGGACACCAGCAAGGGGTGGTCAGAGGCATTGGTGGTCCGCGCCAGCATTTGCGGTTCACTCCAGCTGGCACCGTCATCCTGCGAGTATATCCACAGGATACGGGTTTCCGTGCCGTCAAAGAGTTTCCAAACCAGGTGCTGCACGCCCTGCCATTCGGCGACCTGCGGGTGACTGGCACCGGCGCTGCCATCAATCTGCCGCACCATGTGGGTATCGCCCGACCCGAGCGCATGACGGCCGTAGTAAATACCTTTGTGACGATCACCGGCGCTGAACCAGGTCATATGATAAACGCTTTCCCCATCCTCCAGGTGCCCCTGCGCCATTGACGGCCCATGATGAGGACAGGCATCAATTTGCCACTCGTCAACTGTCGCCCGGCTGAATTCGGTGCGCACCCCCTCGGGCCCAACACCGGCGATCGCATGATCACGGGTAGTGCCATCAAATACATGGCGCCACATCAGCGCCATGCCGTCGTCGCCGTAGGGTGCTACGGCAATGCGGCAACATTCACAGCTGTGATCGGCTATTTTACGGTTGTCCGCGAATGTCCGTCCCTGGTCGTCGGAAACCGTATAAAACACTCCGCTGCCGGTGTAGTCCTCACCCCGCTGTGCGGCATACTCCAGCTCGCGTTTGTCCAGCCAGGTCAGATACAGATCGCCAGAGGGCGCCAGAAACAGGCTGTCAAAACGATGGCTGGTCAGCAGCCCATCGTCATTGATGGTGCGCACCGCCTCAAAATTTCTGCCGCCATCGGTGGAGCGGGAAAAGCGAATGTCACCGGTATGCTGGCCTTCGGTTTTCTCGGTCCACGATACGTACACCAGCTGGCCATCGTTATCGGTCAGGATCTTGGGACGGTTCTCGCCATTGGTTTCAATGTTCTCCGGCGACTCGTTAACGCGAACTGGCGTGGAAAACGTTTTGCCCTGATCGACGGAGTTAACCACGTAGACATGGCTGTTCTGCGCGAACGCCACCCACAATCGATCTGCGCTGTCGTAATGTGCACTGGGCGTGTGACCACAATGTACGGAAATTTCATCGGCATTCATGCAGCCGGTTTCCATACCGGCCGCCACCGTATGGCTCGCTTTCAACACCGTCAATGTGACAATAAGCAGGTACAGGGATAACCGGGTTCGGGAACTTGATCGCATCTGGACACTCGCTGTACTAAGCAGGATTCCTAATAGTACAAGTGTAACTGATGGCGCCCTCAAATGGGCGCCGGAGGCTGCGACTTATTGTCGCAGCGCCGGAGGCAAGACAAAACAGCGCCGAAGGCAAGACAAAAAAAAGGGCAGCCCGTGAGCTGCCCTGGAATTAACCTTCGTATTGCGGAGTTCAGTTCAGGCAAATAGTCATTTGCCTTCGATCAGTTTGTCCGCTGACAGACCGATCGGGATCTGTCGTGGCTTCATGGTTTCAGGCACTTCCCGGCGTAATTCAATGTGCAGCAAACCGTTTTCCAGATTGGCATTGACCACTTTCACGTGCTCAGCCAGTTGGAAGACGCGTTCAAAATTACGCGCTGCAATACCTTGATGCAGGTACTGCCGTTCGGTGCTGTCTTCTGCCTTGTCGCCACGAACCTTGAGAGTCTGCTGCTCGGACTGGATGCTTAATTCATCCTGGTTAAAACCGGCAACAGCCATAGTAATTCGGTACTCATCTTTATCCAGCCGCTCAATATTGTACGGCGGATAGCTGGGCTGGTTCTGATCGCGCTGGGCGATGGAATCCAGCAGTTGGCTCAGATGTTCAAAACCAACAGTTGAACGGTACAGGGGGGCAAAATCGAAATTTCTCATCATCATATCCTCATCAAGCAATATAAATTAATCAGTTAAGGGTCATACCCATCCAAAACGGATCGGGTATCAGGGGCCGGCCTCTACATGAGCACCTGCCTTATCAACTGATATAGGGACGTGATGTTGTTTTTCAAGAGTCGATGTAAAAAATTTGGCAGACGTCGAACGAGTGATCTATAAACATTGTGGGCGCACGGACGCCGCCTGAAGCCTGCCATTGGAGGGCGGGCGGCCGGGCCTGTAACGCTTCCTGCTGGTCCGGTTTCCGGGGGTATCAGAATTTTGCGTGATTCTGATGCCCCCGGTTTTTATCACCGCGCGCCGCTTGCACTAAGCCCCAACATAGCCGATAGTCTGTTTTTCAGAGGAAAAATCATGACCCGAACCGTGCTCATTACCGGCGCATCATCCGGCTTTGGCGAAGCCTGTGCCCGCAAGTTTGCTGCGTCAGGTGACCAACTGGTGCTCCTGGCGCGACGCGCTGAACGCCTGCGTGCTCTTGCCGATGAACTCTCCAGCATCACCCGTGTTCACACCCTCAGCATTGACATTACTGACGCCGCTGCGTTGGAGCAGGCGCTAACGGGCTTGCCGGACTGGTCTCAGGCCCCTGACATTCTGATCAACAATGCCGGACTGGCCCTGGGCCTGGAAGCTGCCCATGAGGCAGATATGCAGGACTGGACCACGATGATCAATACCAACATCACTGCACTGGTGCACATGACCCGTTTGCTGCTACCCGGCATGGTGGCAAGAAACCGCGGCCACATCATTAACGTCGGTTCTACCGCTGGTAGCTGGCCCTATCCCGGGGGCAATGTTTACGGCGCCACGAAAGCCTTTGTACAGCATTTCAGCCGTGAGTTACGCGCAGATCTACTGGGCAGGAATATCAGGGTCAGCAATATCGAACCGGGCATGGCAGAAACCGAATTCTCCCTGGTCCGTTTCAAGCAGGACCAGCGTCGGGCAGATAATGTTTACGATAGCACCCAGCCACTAACAGCAGCGGATATTGCCGATATCATTCACTGGGTTTGCAGCGTACCACCCCATGTGAATATCAATGCCCTCGAAGTCATGCCGCTATGTCAGGCCTGGGGACCATTGAAAATCGACCGTGACATGGCTTGATGCGGTTTAGCGCGGACGCAACAATCTCACGTAGTGGTTGAACATTTCGTCCTGGTCACTCACGCCCCACTCCACCGTCACCTCCGGATCTGCATTCAGCGGATTGGCCAGTGAATTGTCATACACTGTTTCGGCTTCGAGACGGGTTCCGGCTGGCAGCAACAAAGGTTGCAGTAGCCGGTAGGTCAGCTGCCAGTTGAAATTGTAATTGGCCACATTGGCGATCAGCTGCCGTGTCCCGTCCGGGTAAATGGCAGTCAGCTGCATACTCTCGGCGCGCCCGTGGGCATGCGGAGACAGACTGCTGAGATAGACATCTGCTGCCAGTGGTTCGCTGCGGGCTATCTCGCGGTGCTCCTCGGCGCCAGGCGGTATGTTGATCTCCTGATTGGCGATGACCATCGTCTCAACGACATTCTCCGGTGCCTGGTCCTGAAAATACAGACCTATACGTGTTCGATCCACTGTCTCCCTGCCTGAAGTGAGATAACGGATCTTGAAGGCCAGGTCACGATCAGCTGTCAGGCGATAGGCAGCTTCTTCCGGGAAGGCATCAACACGCTCGCCGGGCACAAAAATACTGACATACTGGGACACTTCGGGATCAATCAGGTCTGTTTCCGAGAGCACGGGTGCATCTGCTTCGCGCGCATAAATCATCAGACTATGCAGAACACTCTTGTCCCCGACATCATAGGCAACCGCACGCAGCCATTTGTCTTCGGGCAATGACAATTCGGCACTTTCCAGCAGAAAATCCACAATGCCGGTGGCCGGCAATTGCTGGGCTGGTACTTCCACGATCAGATCAGGTTCGCCCAGGGGCCAGACTTCGGCCGGAGACGCCGGCTCAGTCAGCGGGTCTGTGTCGCCATCCTGGGGAGCACCCTGATCAATCCAGTGTATCAGCATGGCCAGTTCTTCGGGCGGCAGCTCATGCGTCTGCTGCCAGTTGCCGATATTCCCATCAATTTGCCCCGGGGGCATGCGGCGGGTCATGACCACCTCGCGGATCATCGGACTCCAGCCCAGTATCATCAGGTGCCGGTTCATTGCCCATGGCGCCAGGCCCTCTTCCACATGGCAATGCGCGCAGCGGCGCTGCAGCATCGGCGCAATATCCTGTTGATAGGAAACCGGCTGGGTCTGCCACTGTCGCTGATAGGGATAGTCGATGTCGGGCCCGGTTGCCGGGATAGACGCCGCCGTGACCGGATTACCCGCAATTACCTCGCTCAACACTTGTGTTAATGTCTCGGTCTGCTTCACGCCATCGTCACCCGCGGCACCCAGGCCGGTCTGGAACAGCACATCCTGCGATGCCGGGTCCAAAATATAGACTTCGCCCAACTGCTCCGCCTGCAGTGTCCTCAGGACAATCTGTGCCGCGTCCAGCAAAACCGGCATGTCGATGCCGGCTGCGTCAGCCATGGACTGCACCATGGCGCGCTCCGGGTTTGCGGCTGAGTACAAAAGCAAATAGACAATATCAGCATTGGGTGATTGGCGGCTCAGCGACTGTCGTACCTGTTGCAGAGCCACCAATGCGCGCGCGGATGTCGGATCTTCATTGGCGATGACCGCCATCACCACCGTGTCATGCTCGGCATACCGGCTCAATTGATGAAATCGGCCGTCCTGATCAAGCAGGGCAAAATCGCCGCTGGCCTGGACACTGCCAATCAGCAGAACGGCCAGGGTGAGTGCGGCAATCAGAGGTGTACGGATGATGCGGTCAATCATGAGTGCAGGTCTCTTGTTACTGTTTCAGGCGATTTAAACACGCCAACCCGGCTACGGCTGCCGGATACTGACAATTTGTTAACGGATTATGAAATTTTCTCCCGGGCCATGGCTTTATCGTCGCTGTCGGGGTCCAGACCGTGGTCTTGCTGACCATTATCCGCTTCAATGACGATTTCGGCAAAAATGGCAAAATGATCAGAACCGAACGGCGCCAGCCGCAGCATCCGGGACAGGGTGAAATGATGGCTGACAAACAGATGGTCCAGCGGCCAACGGCAGAACCAGAACTTGGCGTGAAAGCTGTTAAACATGCCGCGCCCGATCCGCGGATCGAGCAGACCACTGATTTTCCGGAACAGTCGCGTTGTCTCTGACCAGGCGACATCGTTCAGGTCACCAGTTACCAGATGAGGCCCACCTGCTGCCTGCACCTGGCGCGCGATAATCACAAGCTCCTTGTCGCGTGGCCCGGAAGTAGTGTTCTCCGTTGGGCTGGGCGGCGCCGGGTGCAGGAAATGAGCCTGTACCCGGCGCCCCGAGGGCAATACGATGTCGGCATGCATGGACGGCACATCGTCCTGCACCAGATATTCGATGCGGGCGTTCATCAGCGGCAATCGGGAATAGACGTGCATGCCGTACAGGTTATCCAGCGGGCATTTCAAACTGTAGGGATAATCAGCTTCAAGCACATCAAGCTGCTGCTGCCACCAGTTGTCAGACTCCAGCGTCACCAGGATATGCGGGCGGTATTTGCGCACCCGTGTGATCAGGGCCTCGGCGTTACGATTAGGCGTCAACACATTTGCCGTGATCAGGCTCAGCGTATTTTCCGGATCCGCCGACTTGGTCGGGCCGACCTCAGGCTGTTGCCAGGGGCCGTACGGCCAAATCCACCAGGCCTGGAAACAGAGGCTCAGCAACAGCCCTCCCATCAGCAGCCAGCTCCACAGCAACTGCCAGTCCAGCACCAGAAGATCGACACCCAGAACGATCAGCAACACCAGCGACAACTGCAGACGTGGAAAGTCCAGCGACCGGACCATCCAGTGTTCATTGCGCCACAAGGGCAGCAGGCAGACAAATACAAGCAGGATATTCATCCACACTAAAACGTTGGTCATTGGCCCGGCGCCTTCTCAGATCACATCAAAAGAGCCACACTAGCCCAAAATACCCTGCCAGCGCCACCCCGCGAAACGGTCAGTGAGGACTTCGTTCGTACACCCGCTGTCAGCCTTCTTCCAGATCCCGCATGGCAACAGCCAAAAACCTCGCTGCCTCACCCCCGCTGGCAGCCCGGTGATCGAATGTGAGCGACAGTGGCAACATACGATGCACAGCGGGTTTGCCCGCCACGGCAACAACCTCGTCGCGCATGCGCCCGGCGCCAAGAATCGCGACGGTAGGCGGCACTATCACCGGATTGGCATAACGACCGGCGATTGTGCCAAAGTTGGACAGGGTGATGGTGGCGCCAGTCATTTCCTGAGGCGGAATCTTGCGTGACTTGACCGCATCACGCAGATTGTTCAGGCCCTGCCTCAGATCCCCGGCTGAACGACCGGCAATATCCCGCAACACCGGCACAAAAAGTCCGTCAGGTGTATCCACAGCGATACCCAGATCAACCCGGTCAATCAGTCGCAACGACAGATTGCTGCCATCGAACCAGGCGTTTAGTTGTGGTGCCTCACGGCAAGCCACGCCGATGGCCCGGACCAGGCGCATGGTCGGATCTTCACCTTTTTTCCAGGCATGAATATCAACATCGTCATAGAGCGTGACCCCGACCACCTCGGCATGAGCCCGGGCCATATTTTTTGCCATCACCCGACGCACGCCCTTGAGCGTATGCGCGCTGCCAAAATCATTACTGACCCGGGCGGCCTTTTCCACATCGTCAGCGGTAATCAGTCCATGGGCACCCGACCCGGCAACTTGCGCCAGATCCACATCCAGACGCTTCGCCAACGCCTTGATGAGTGGCGTCGCCAGGATGCGACTGCTATCGCGCCGCTCCGGATCCTGAGGCTCAGGGCTGCCGATGATGAACGCTTCGCTTTCCACCTCACGACTGCCAGTGCTCACCTTGCCGACCACTGTGCCACTGTCATCGTCCTGCGCATCGGCGTATTCCAGCAGGGGTTCGCCTACGTGTACCTGATCACCAGCGTCTCCGAACAACGCGAGAACCTTGCCCGCACAAGGGGATGGCACATCAACAATCGCCTTGGCGGTCTCCACGGACAGGATCACCTGATCTTCTTCAACCGTGTCGCCGGCCTTGATATGCCATTCAACAATTTCGGCTTCCTGCAGTCCCTCGCCAAGATCCGGCAATTTAAAGTATCTCATGGGTCCTCCTCAGGCATTTTCCAGAGTTGCTCTGGCCGCTTCGATGATGTCTGCTGTTGACGGCATATACAGATTTTCATTCTTCGGATAGGGCATCGGCGTGTCGTAGCCGGTCACCCGCTGAACCGGCGACCGCAGATACAGCAGCGCTTCTTCGCCAATACGTGCGCTGATTTCCGAGCCGACACCGAAACTCCTTGGCGCTTCCTGAATCACCACGCAGCGACCGGTTTTTTCCACTGACCGCAAGATGGTCACCATATCCAGAGGACTGATAGTGGCGACATCGATGACCTCGGCTTCCACCCCCTGCCTTGCCAGTTCTTTTGCAGCGAGTAAGGTCTCATGAATCATGGCTCCCCAGGACACCATGGTCAGATCCTTACCCTGGCGCAAGGTAAAACAGGTATCAAGCGGCAGCCCCTGGCCGTCATCGACAACCTGCTGCCGAACCAGCCGGTAGATACGCTTGGGCTCCAGAAATACTACCGGGTCAGGATCCCTGATTGCCGACAGCAACAGTCCGTAGGCGCGGGTCGGCGATGAAGGAATGACGACGCGCAGGCCCGGCATATGGGCAAACATGGCCTCGGTACTTTCCGAATGATGTTCGGGCGCGTGAATGCCGCCACCAAAGGGCGCACGCAATACCATCGGACAACTCAATCGTCCCCGCGTGCGATTACGCAAACGTCCGGCATGGCAAAGCATCTGCTCCACCGCCGAATTGATAAAACCCATGAACTGGATTTCCGCCACCGGTCGCATGCCCTGGCTGGCCATGCCAACCGAGATGCCGGCTATCAGGGCTTCGGCGAGGGGTGTGTCAATCACACGCTTGTAACCAAATTGCTCACGCAAACCGAGGGTGGCACGAAACACACCACCGTTGGTCCCCACATCTTCGCCCAGTATCACCACCTCCGGATCATCGGTGAGCGCACGCCGAAGCGCCAGATTGACTGCTTCGACCAGGGTGACTTCGTGAGTATCACTGCCTTGTGCACTGTTACCGGCTGTCATCAGAGCCACCTCCCTGTGCCACGCTGTCACGCTCCAGCTTTGCCAGCAGTTGATCCCGCTGGGCCAGCAAGGTTGGCGTCATCTCGGCGAACACGTAAGCCATAAAATCGTCAGCCGCTTGTGGCACTTCGCCCAGGTAAGCAGTAACCGCCGCATCAACCTGCTGTTTTACCTCGGCAAGCAAGGTTTGCTCCTGGGTTGGCGTCCAGTGACCCAGTTCATGCAGAAAAATCTGCAAACGCTTGACCGGATCATATTCCCACGCCTGGCTGACTTCGCTCGCGTCGCGGTAACGAGTGGCATCATCCGCTGTGGTATGGTCGCTCAGCCGGTAGCTCACCGCCTCGATCAACGTGCCGCCCTTGCCACTGCGTGCTCTTGCCAGCGCCTGGCTGACCGCCTGGTAGACTGCAACCACATCGTTGCCATCAACCTGCAAGCCTTCGATGCCAACTGCCAGGGCTTTTTCCGCCAAAGTCCGGGTGCCGGTTTGCAGGCTTCTCGGCACTGATATCGCCCATTGGTTGTTATTGATCACCGCTACCATCGGTAGCTGCCACACACCCACCAGGTTAAGTGCTTCATAGACATCACCGCGTGAAGTCGCGCCATCTCCGCAATTGGCCACCACGGCCTGTTTTATGCCGCGGCTTTTCATGGCTGTGGCGATACCGGCCGCATGACTCATCTGCGTGCCAATTGGCACACTATTGGGGAAATCCTTTGCTGCCACGCCCGTGAAAAGATTGCCACGTTCATCGCCTCCCCAGACCTGAAGTATCTGCTGCATGGTCACGCCACGTATGGTCTGGGTCGCCTGATCGCGGTAATACGGGACCAGCACATCATCGTCCTGCATAGCCAGGCCAATCCCGGTGCCGATGGCCTCCTGTCCCAGACACGACGGATAGGTATGCATCTGACCCGTGCGTTGCAAAGCCACGGCCTTTTTGTCCAGTTGCCGTATGCGAACCATGTGCCGATAGCTGGCCTGCAACCACGCTACATCGATCTCATCGGGCAACTCCCTGACTGGCTTGCCCCGGGCATCAATATAACCAAGTTTGCCAGGGGCCTGATCAAGATTATCGAACATGCTCTCCTCCCTGCGATCCCGGATCGCCAAAAATGAACTAGTCGAACAACAGTGATTCGGCTACCCGATTGGCAATCTGTTCGGGCGGCATATTATCCGCCCGGCTTCGTTCAAACAGATCGGTCAAGGTACTGCCCAGGGCGAGCGTACGCTGCTTGATTTCTTCGTCGGTTTTTTTCAAATAGCCCAATGACACCTGAATCAGACCGCCGGCGTTGATGACATAATCGGGCGCATAGAGAATGCCTCGTTGATGCAACGCATCGCCCTGGGCATCGGTGCTGAGCTGGTTGTTGGCAGCGCCGGCAACGATGGCACAACGCAATTGCGGGATGGTTTTTTCATTGAGAATCGCGCCCAGCCCACACGGGGCAAACAGATCACAATCGACCGCGTAGATGTCATCGGTGGCCACCGCTGAGGCGCCGAACTGATCGATGCAGCGCTGCACTCGTTGCGGGTTGGCATCACTGACGATCAGGCGGGCACCGTCTCTGTGCAACAATGCTGCCAGTGCATAGCCGACGTTGCCCACACCCTGCAGGGCGACTCGCAAATCCTTGACTGAGTCCCGTTTCAGCTGATGTCTCACGGCTGCACGGATGCCCGCGTAGACGCCCAACGCTGTCACTGGTGACGGATCGTGACCGTCGCTGCTTGTGCCTGACACATAGGCTGTTTTCGTGGCCACCTCGTCCATGTCAGAAATCAGGCTGCCACTGTCCACTGCCGTGATGTACCGGCCGCCCAGGTCCTGAATGAAACCGCCAAATGCCTGGAACAGCTCCTGCCGATCAAATGGCTGCATGGGCCTGAGCAGCACGGCCTTGCCTCCACCCTGCGGCACATTGGCGATCGCGGCCTTGTAACTCATGCCTCGTGCCAGGCGAATAACATCGTCAATGGCTTCTTCATCGCTGTTGTACGATATGAATCGGCAACCGCCGAGCGCCGGGCCCAAACGGGTATTGTGAATGGCGATGATGGCACGCAGACCGGACGCCGGATCATGGCGGAAGTGCAGTTCGTCAAGATTGGCGTGTTCGAGTTTATCGAACATTCCGTCGTACGCAGGCGCGTACCCGGATTGGGGGTTGTTCATGTCTGACTCCTGGGTACCGGCGGACTTTGTAGGTCGTGGGTACACGTCAGCGTATCGGGGGTGGTGATACGATGACCGGATGATTGAAGTTCTGAGCATATATCGCCCGGCGTTGACTGTCTACTGTCAGTGCACTTGACAGGAGTATGGCGGTCCCGCTACAAAGGATACGACTTTCCGGACGGGGCACGACCAACATGCAGACGGGTACACCCTCTTCACCAGCAGCCGCGCCATCAGCGTCTGGCAGCACGACCGTACTGGTGGCTGACATTGGCGGCACCAATGCCCGCTTTGCGCTGACCGATGCGCATGGAGCGCTAAGCAACAAAATGACCCTGCCCTGTCGTGAGTATGAGGATATCAGCTCCGCCATCTCCCATTACCTGCAATCCTGTCAGACACAGCAGGCAACCGCGCCGCAGCATATGTATCTGGCAGTCGCGGCGGCGACCGACCAGGATGAGATTGCCCTGACCAACAATCATTGGCGATTCAGTCAACAGGCATTGGCCCGGCGGTTCGCCATGCCAGTGACAGCGATCAATGATTTTACTGCCCAGGCCTGGTGTCTGCCGGATCTGCGTGATGCGGACGTCAGCTGGATTCAGCAGCCCAGCCTGGATGACATTAACTGGACACGGGGCAACCGTAGCATCGCCGGTCCCGGCACAGGTTTTGGTTCGGCCACCATGACGTGGCATCGGGAAGTGCTGGACTCGGAGCCCGGCCAATGTGCATTCGCCCCACTAACACCTCGACAGCTGGCAATACTGGTGCATCTGTGGGACGGCCATCCTCGCGTCACCATCGACCGCCTGTTGTCGGGCCCGGGCTTAAGCAATATTCATTCGGCAATCCATGTTCTGCAAACCGGCAAAACGTCGTCGCCTGTGCCACCGGCCGAACTGTTAGACGCGGCCCGCAATGGCGATCAGCTGGCAAAACAAAGTATTGATGAGTTTTGTCGTATACTCGGCGCAGTGTGTGGAGACCTCGCGTTAACTGTGGGAAGCCTGGGAGGATTCTTCCTCTCCGGGAATATCCTGCATAAGCTGGATGAGTTGTTTGATCGGGAGCTGTTCCTGACTGCGTTCACTGACAAGGGCAGCTTCAGACAATGGTGCCAGCGAGTACCCGTCGCCCTGATCAATATCAGCGATCCCGGTCTGCAAGGCTGCGCTGCTTTCAGCGTAAGTCAAAGGCGCTGAGTCGATCGTAATAGCATCAGATATCACAGATAGCCACGGCCTGCGCCAATGACGCCACACGCGCGTCGTCGCTGCGAACACCATCAGGACCAGCGCGCCGGGGTATAAATTCCTGCGCAACGTACCCGTCAAACCCGGTTGTCAGAATCTCTTTCATAATGGCTGGGTAATACAGCTCCTGGGTATCATCGATCTCATTGCGACCAGGCACCCCAGCAGTATGATAGTGGCCGAACCATTGATGGTGGTCGCGAATGGTACGTATGACATCACCTTCCTGAACCTGCATGTGATAAATGTCGTAAAGCAGCCGGAAATTGGGTGATCCGATACGCTCACACAGCTCAATTCCCCACCGCGAACTATCACACATGTAGTCCGGATGATCGACCTTGCTGTTGAACAGCTCCATGTGAACAACAACGCCATGTCTTTCTGCCAGTGCCATGATCTGCTGCAAACCCTCAGCACAGTTCTGCAGGCCGCTTTCATCATCCATGCCGGCACGATTGCCGCTGAAGCAGATCAGGTTGTTATATCCAGCCTGTGCCATCATCTCAATATGTGCTGTGTAGTTCTGAATCAGCCGACCATGCAGTTCTTTGCGATTCCACCCTTCGGTCAGACTGATTTCGGCACCGTTGCACATGGAACAGTCAATATTGTGCGCTTTTAATATTCCCCACTGCTCTGGCCCGATCAGATCAATAGCGGAGAATCCAATTTGATTGACCACCTGGCACAATTCTTCCAGCGTCAGAAAATCATAGGTCCACTGTGCGACAGAATGCCGGATATTGCCCTTGCCAACAAACTCGCCTGCACCCGGCAACGAAGACTGAGCGGCCAACGTGCCAACGGGCAGCGTTGACAGTGCCAGTGAGCTGAGTGCGGCCCGTCTTAGCAGTTCACGCCGGTTGAGTGACTGGATCATGATGATTCTCACGTTGAAAGGTAAGGATGAAAAACAACAGGATTGCCAGTGCCAGCAGCGCCGGCATAATCCAGAAAGTAAATGCACTTTGCTGCCAGCCAGCCATTGAAGAACCATCCAGGGCAATGCTGTCTCCCCACCAGCCCAGCAGATAGTTGCCTACCAGCATGCCTGCTCCGTAGGTCAACAGCGCGAACAAACCCTGGGCACTGGCGCGTATCGGCACCGGCGCTTTGCGATCTACATAAAGCTGGCCGGTAACAAAAAAGAAGTCGTAGCAGATACCATGCAGCGCAATGCCGAAGATCAGCAATGCTGCCGACTCCGGGAAACTGGCAAACACCAGGTAACGCAAGGCCCAGGCCCCCATGGCCACCACCAGCATCCACTTGACGCCAAAGCGGATCAGGAAAAACGGCACCAGCAGCATGAATAGCACTTCACTCATCTGCCCAATGGCCATGAAAGACGCAGACTGCTCGCCGAATGCCATTGCGGCAACGAAGTCATTGGTGCGTGCGTAGTAGAAAGCCAGCGGTATGCTGATCAGGAAACTGCTCAGTGCAAAAATGAAAAAGTTGCGTTCCGCCATCAGTTTTATGGCATCCAGGCCGAAGGTTTTACTGAGACTGAAGCGCTCCCCTTTTGCCTGCGGCGGAGTCGCCGGCAAGGTCAGACTGTACAGTCCATAAACCAGCGACACGATCGCCGCCATTTTCAATGGCACATTGGAAGCCTGGGCATTGTCTACACCGGTGATCATCTGCAACAGCGGAATCTGCACCCAACCCAGTACTGTCTGTGCCACAACAAAGCCCGACACAATCCAGCCGATGGTTCCCCATACTCTGATGGCAGGGAACTGTCGATCCGGACTGTCAATATTCGAAAACGCAATGGCATTGGTCAGCGCCAGCGTAGGCATGTACAGCATAAAATAAATGAACATCACTCCGATGAACACAGCCGCATCAGTGATGGAAGCGGCATACCATAACAGGCCGGCGCCGGCGAGTTGGCATACCGCATTCAGACGTTCGGCATTGAAGTAACGATCAGCCAGCAATCCCACAAACAACGGTGCCAGCAATGCGGCCCAGTTATGAGTGGCATAAGCCTGACCTATAATACTGTTGATATTTGCTTCGCCCTGGAACACCGACAACAGATAACTGCCCATGGTGACGAAGAATGCACCCCAAACAAAAAACTGCAGAAACATCATGACACTGAGGCGAATGATGACGTATCGATCTGAACTCATAAAGTAGCTTCCCGGCTCTCTTGCGAACCTTGTTATTGTTTGCCGACTGCATTCGTTCTAGACTCTTGTGTAGCAAATATGCACTAGCAACAGCGTCTGGTCAAAACAATATGAATAAAATCAAACTCGGCATGGTGGGTGGCGGCCACGGCTCCTTTATTGGCGCCGTACATCGCAAAGCGGCCGCACTGGATGGCTACTACCAGCTGACCTGCGGTGCCTTCAGCAGTCGGCCATCCATCGCTCGGGAAACCGGTGCCGCACTCGGCCTTGCGCAAGCGCGGGTCTATGACTCCTACACAGACATGTTCCGGCAGGAATCTGCACGCCCGGACGCAGAACGCATGCAGGCTGTTGCCATCGTGACCCCTAATCACCTGCATGCAGCACCCGCCATTGCCGCCATGAAAAAGGGCTTCCACGTGATCGTCGACAAACCATTGGCATTGACGTTGGATGAAGCAAAAAAGATTTGCCAGGTGATGCATGAAACCGGTTGCGAACTTGCATTGACACATACCTATGCCGGCTATCCGATGATCAAGGAGGCCAGGCACCTGGTCCAGACAGGCAAACTGGGGCGGATTCGCAAAATTCAAGTGGAATATCCGCAGGGCTGGTTGAGTTCTCCGCTCGAAAACGAGGGCAACCGGCAGGCATCATGGCGCACAGATCCGGCTTGCGCCGGCGCCGGCGCCACTGGCGATATCGGCACCCACGCTGCTCATCTGGCTGAGTACGTCAGCGGCCAATTGATCAGCGAGTTGTGCGCTGACCTGAATACGGTTGTCAGCGGGCGCCGGGTAGATGATGACGCCGCGGCGCTGCTGCGTTTTGATGGTGGTGCCAGTGGGGCACTGATCGCAAGCCAGGTAGCCGCAGGCGAAGAAAACAACATCAGGCTCCGTGTTTATGGTGAACTGGGCGGACTGGAGTGGTGTCACCGGAACGCCGATACCCTACTGTTGAACCTGCATGATCAGCCTGCCCGGATCTATCGTCGCGGCAGTGCCTACCTGTCACCGGCAGCACTGAATAACTGCCGCTTGCCTCCGGGCCATCCTGAAGGGTTTATTGAAGCCTTTGCCAACATTTACAGCAGCTTTGCCCGCCGGCTGCACACACCTGCTACAGAACGTCTGAGCAGTGACGCGTGCGCGCTCGGTTACGACTACCCATCCATAAACGAAGGCCTGCGCGGCATGGCGTTTATCGAAGCCATGCAGGCATCAGCAAAATCCACACAAAAATGGACGGCCATTACGTTATGAGTGCTATGAAAACCATCAAGGGACCCGGCATTTTCCTGGCTCAGTTTGCCGACGACAGAGCCCCCTTCAATAACATCGATGCGATTTGCGAGTGGGCCTCCTCGCTGGGTTACAAAGGCGTCCAGATCCCCACCTGGGACACACGGCTGATAGATCTGGAAAAACTGGCCAACAGTAAAACCTATGCCCAGGAGTACCAGGGCCGGATTGCCGAACGGGGTCTGGAGATCACTGAACTGAGCACGCACCTGCAAGGCCAACTGGTGGCAGTACACCCGGCCTATGACGACATGTTTGACGGGTTTGCCCCCGAACATCTTCGCGGCAAACCGGCGGCACGAACTGAATGGGCGGTGAAACAGCTGCAATTGGCAGCCAAAGCCAGCCGTCATCTCGGTATCGATGTACACGCCACCTTCCCCGGCGCACTGATGTGGCACACTGTCTATCCCTGGCCTCAGCGGCCGGCCGGGTTGGTCGAGCAGGGGTTTCAGGAGCTGGCACGGCGCTGGTTGCCCATTCTTGACGTATTTGACGAACACGGCGTCGATGTCTGCTTTGAACTCCATGCGGGCGAAGACCTGCATGACGGGATTACCTACGAGCGGTTTCTGGCAGCCAGCGGCAATCATCCGCGCGTTCGTATCCTGTTCGACCCCAGTCATTTTGTACTGCAGCAGATGGACTATCTGCAGTTTATCGATATCTACCACGAAAAAATCGGCATGTTTCATGTCAAGGATGCAGAGTTTAATCCCAGCGGCCGCAGTGGCATCTATGGCGGCTACCAGGACTGGATAGACCGGCCCGGTCGTTTCCGCTCACTGGGCGATGGTCAGATCGACTTTATCGGCATTTTCAGCAAGCTTTGCCAGTATGGTTTTAACGGCTGGGCGGTACTGGAGTGGGAATGTTGCATCAAACATCCTGAGCAGGGCGCCGCCGAAGGCGCACCGTTCATTCAGGATCATCTGATTACCGTGACGGACAAAGCATTTGATGATTTTGCCGGGCAGGCACCCGATGCGGCCCTGAATCGCAGGATACTGGGACTTTCGTCCTGACACACTGATGACGTCGGAGAGCTGATCATGAAACTGCCCACTACAAACACATCCACCTTATGCCTGATGGCCGCGTTACTGGTCGCCGCCTGGCAGCCGGGTGCACATGCCGACCAGCACAGTGGTGAAGCGAACATCTGGGTTACTCTGTTTGACGGCAGCAACACAGATGCCTGGCGGCTTTACAATGGCGATGAATTCCCGGACCAGGGCTGGGTGGTAGAAGGCGATCACCTGGTCTTTCGTCCCCGCGCAGACGGCCAGCCTACCGGAGATATCATTACTCGGGAAATTTTCAGTGATTTCGAACTGCGGCTGGACTGGATGGTCGAAAAAGGCGGCAACAGTGGCATTCTGTATCACATCCTGGAACAGCCTGACAAAGCCATCTACTGGTCCGGCCTGGAGATGCAGGTACTGGATGACGTCAACCACCCCGACAGCTTTCTCGGTGTCGACGGCAACAGGCAGGCCGGCTCACTTTACGACCTGCTGCCGATTTCACCAAAAACCGCCCGGCCGTTTGGTGAGTGGAACGAAGTCCGCATTATCTCCCGGGGGCCACATGTCGAGCACTGGCTGAACGGCGAGAAGGTGCTTGCCTATGAGCGCTGGACGGTGGGCTGGTTTGCCATGCTGCGCAACAGCAAGTTTCGTGAACACAACGAATTCGGCGCCCTGCAGCAGGGGCATATTGGTCTGCAGGACCACGGCGACGTCGTCAGGTACCGCAACATCAGAATACGAAACCTCCACCCCTCCAAGCCCTAACTCAACAACCGCCCCTCTGCCACGCCGTCACGGTCACTCAAGCCCATGCGGCGTGCCTGCAGGCTGCCCAGGACCCGATCGCCCGGCCGGTACACACGCAACTCACCCTCGGCGTTCATCAGATAAAACGGTACGCCCCATTCATTGGCCAGACGGGTATCAGTGGCGGAAAAATACCGGCGTGTCCAGTGTTGTGCACCGTGTGTGTGCCAGAACGCCACCAGCCGACTGTAGGTTGGCAGCTGGATGGACACGCTGACCTCGTCATGCCCGGCCTCACCGGCACCGACGGTATAACCGTAGACCAATTCACCATTGATCTCCTGCTGATAGACGGCTCCCATGAATTCAATATCTCTGGACACCGAAGTCGGGTTGTAAACGCTGACCGCATCCTCCACGGCAGCCAGTTCAGTGTGGAACCTGGGACCCTGAATCAGCGACCCGTTGTCGGTCATCGCCATGGCACCAGGAATGACCAGCAAACCTGCACACACCATCAATGCAAAATTTGACATCACCAACTCCCTCCTCGTTTTGGGGAGAATCAGTGTCACCGGTTTCCGTCACCAAAAACTGCGGAAAACCTCAAGAATGCTCGCCGTAACCTTTGCAAATATCGCGAAACCTTCGGAAAAGCTTCGTTTTGCCGGTCAGCTATTGACGAGATTGCATTTTTGGCGTTTATTAACGCAAAAACCACCGAGGTCCATCATGGACTCTTCTGCCGCACATTCTGACAACAACCATGCCGTTTACCAACTTGGTGACTGGCAGGTAATGGCCACCGGTGGAGCACTTTTGAGGGACGGACATCGGGTACATGTTGAACCCAAACTGATGAATGTTCTGCTTTGTCTTATTGCCGCACAGGGCAAGCTGGTAACACGTGAGACATTGCTGACTGAAGCCTGGCCGCACGTGGTGGTCAATGAAGAAGTTCTGACCCGGGCCATTTCCGAGTTACGCACTCTTTTGGGCGATGTCAGTCGCGAGCGCCGTTATATCAGGACCGTCCCCAAGCGTGGTTACATGCTGATCATGCCAGCACAGCCGTGCCATCTGTCGGTTCCTGCCACAGGCTCACGTCACGGCGCCGCCGTTGTGACGACCACCTCTTCGCCCGGTTGGCCAGCGCTGTTCTACGCCCGCTTGAGGGGCCTGCCAGGCGCGTATGTTACTGCACTGTTCGTTGTTGCTGCAGTTAGCAGTATCGGTCTCTGGTTCCAGTCTGACGTCGTGCCGGTGGAAACTGCACAAACCAATCCGGTGCACCTTGAAGCCGGGCGGACGGCTCATGAGGAGACAGCGCCCGGCCTGCAACTGCGCCGGGAACTGGCCATGATGCACAGAGCATTGGGAACGAACAATGAAGTCATAAATACCAGCGTCAGTAGCACACCGATATTTCTGACTCCCTTGGCGGCCCTGACCGACGATGCCCAGACGCGCGCATTCGCGGCCGGACTCACGGCAGACCTGCAACATGAACTGACCCAACAGCCGTCATTCCAGGTTGTCTACTCACTGGACAATGAGGCGCCGGCGTTGATGCTAAGTGGCAACGTGCGTATTTATCAGCAACAGGCACGAATCAATCTGCAGCTGATTGCCACCGACAATGCCAGTCTGATCTGGAGCGGCAGCTTTGAGGTAAAGCTGCAATCACCTCTGCAGGTGCAGGCCACGATTGCCAGACACGTCAGTCAGGAGCTGGACCGGATTGCCTGAGTCACCTGTCTCATGTACACGGCGTTATCGCGGGCACTGTCCAGCGGTGTGGTACCCGCATATGATTCCTGCTCGACCATGAAGAAACGCATACCATGTTCGTACGCCACAGGCAGGATTGCCGGGTAATCGATAATGCCCTGCCCCAGTGTGGTCGAGGCGCTGAAGGAATCGGACGGCATATCGGGCAGACGGTCCTTTACATGTGAAAACGCAAATCGGCCAGGGTATTTGCGAAGCCAGGTCAATGGGTCCTGCCCGGCAGCCACCAGCCAGAAAATATCCAATTCAAAGTCGACCAGAGCGGCGTCCGTGTTTTGCATCAGCACATCATGCGGAATGATGCCTTCCTGTTCAAAGAAGGTGTAATGATGATTGTGATAGGCAAAACGCAAACCTACGTCCTGACAAATCTCGCCGCAGCGATTGAAGCGCTCCGCGTAGCGTCGGTAGTCGTCTATGGAGGGCTGCGGACCAATCAGCGGGCAGATCAGGTACTGCATGCCGGCTTCTGCAGCTTCCGCCGCTTTGCGTTCGAAATTTTCTTCTATGCTGCAATGGCTGGCTACAAGTTCCATGCCCAACTCGCGCACGAACCGACTAAAATCGGCCGGCGACCGGCCCCAGAACATGCCTGACGGCCCTTCATAACTCTGTATTTGGTGATAGCCGAACTGCGCCAGCTGTTGCAGGACCGCGTCGGGATCCGCCGGCAAGTCATCACGCAAGCTGTAGAGCTGGATGCCAAAGGGATAACTGCCCTGTCCGGCATCCGACGAACAGCCCAGCAGCGACAGTTGGCTAAACCCGGCAAAAGCAGCACTCATTTTCAGGAATTTTCGTCTTTGCATCTTTTTGGTTTCCACTGGAAATTTGCTACCCGGGTGTCATATGGCCCAGGCGGTTTCACCTTCCTGATAGGGATAACAACCGTCATAGCGACCAGGCACCGGCACCAGCCTCAAGACCTGGGTCTGCACAATCTCCGAGGTGAAATAGGCAAACAGCGTCAGTTGTTTGATCATGATCATATAGTGTGCCGGCGCGCCCGGGGAGCGCGGATAACCTCGAGCAGCCTGATCCAGCTCAATCAGCAGGCCGGTTCGCTGCTCATCCGACAGTTCGGCAAAGTCCAGCCCGAAACGCACCTGGCACTGTTCGCGAAATGCGGTCAGACCTTCATGGAAAACAGCCTGTTGGGCATCCGAGTAGCAGTCATCTACAATTTTACACATGAAAGGTGCCACGTCGGCATCCCTGGCCCCCGGCGTCGATGTGCGCGGGATGATGGTTTCGGCAATACCGGCCAGCAACGCCTGATCGTCCTCAGAAAATGCAGTACTGCGATAACCGGCGCTGCTCGCACAGGCCGTCAGCAGAACGGGACTGCCTATCATGGCATAACCGGTTGCCGACATGATCATCTGCAAAAGTTCACGTCTGTTCATGTCACAGGTTTCCTTTTTTCAGTTCATCCACGGCAAACTGTGCCGCCCGGGCCGTCAAGGCCATGTAGGTTAACGAGGGATTCACACACGAAGCAGACGTCATGCAGGCGCCGTCAGTGACAAACACATTTAGCGCGTCCCATACCTGATTATGTGCATTCAAAACCGACGTTGCCGGATCGCGTCCCATTCGCGCAGTGCCCATTTCATGGATACCCATACCCGGCGCATAACCGGCGTCCCGCCCCTCCACGTTCTTCACACCGGCCGCTTCCAGCATTTCCACGGCATCGGCGATCATGTCCTTGCGCATGGCAAACTCGTTTTCCTTGATGCTGACATCAAACGCCAGAATCGGCAGCCCCCATTTGTCGGTCTTGTCGCGATTAAGAAAAATACGGTTTTCATGATACGGCAGCATTTCACCGAAGGCCGTCATACCGATGGTCCAGTCACCCGGTTGTGTCAGCGCCTGCTTGAAATCAGCGCCGATATTCAGCTCACTGATGTTGCGGCTCCAGCCGGTACGGCTGGCAGACCCCTGATAACCAAAGCCGCGAACGTATTCACGCCTGTCGTTACCGACATTACGAAACCGGGGCACATAAAATCCGTTGGGGCGGCGCCCGTAATAATACTTGTCTTCAAACCCGTCTACGCGACCGGAAGCTCCAAGCCGGAAGTGGTGATCCATGACATTGTGTCCCAGTTCGCCACTACTGCTGCCCAGACCGTCCGGCCACACATCGGTGGCCGAGTTCATCAGGATCCAGGTTGAATTGAACGCTGAGGCATTCAGGAAAACCACTTTCGCCTTGTACTCGATTACTTCGTTGGTTTCCGCGTCCACCACTTCCACACCGGTGGCTCGGCGAGTGTCCTTGTCGTACAGGACCCGTGTCACGATCGAGAACGGGCGCAGCGTAAGATTGCCGGTGGCCATCGCGGCGGGCAAGGTGGTGGACTGGGTGCTGAAAAAAGCGCCAAAGGAACAGCCTCGCCAGCACCGGTTTCGATACTGGCATTGCACCCGGTTCTGTTCAGGGCGGGACTCTGTGATGTTAGCTACGCGGCCAATGAACAGATGACGTTCACCATTAAAATGCGACTTTATTCGGGCTGCGACGTCTTTTTCCACGCAGTTGAGTTCCATCGGCGGCAGGAAATTGCCATCGGGCAAGACATCCAGCCCTTCTCTGGAACCACTGATGCCTGCGAATCCTTCGACATAGTCATACCATGACGCCAGGTCGTCATAACGAATCGGCCAGTCAACCGCGATTCCTTCTCGCAAATTGGCCTCGAAGTCCATTTTGTTCCAGCGATAACTCTGGCGGCCCCACAGCAGCGAACGGCCGCCTACCCGATAGGAGCGATACCAGTCAAAGCGCTGGATCTCTTCGTAGGGAGAATCCTGCTCATTGGTCCAGCTGCCCAGAGTCTGTTCATTAAGTGGATAGTCTCGTCGCAGCACCGGGTAATTTTCCACCATTTCCCGGGTACGCATATCACGGTGAGGGAATTCCCATATTTCCTTGTTCTCGTTAACGTAATCCTTGACGTGTTCGAGACTGCGACCACGTTCCAGCATGATCACTTTGAGACCCTTTTCAGTCAGTTCCTTGGCAGCCCAGCCGCCACTGATTCCGGAGCCGACCACGATGGCGTCATATTCATTGTGATTCATAGAATTCCTGTCAGTTATTTTTGTTATCAGTCAGATTCATGATGGTCGCAGCTGCTTTTTGATCGACCGTTGTACCCGAGCATAAACCGCTGGTCTTGATTCGTCCATCATAACTTGGTGACTTTAACAGCCATGAATATGCTATCGTCCTGAGACAATAACGAGAGCGGTACACACTCATGAATAACGCAATTCGATTTTGCCTGCTGCTTGCATGCGTGGCTGTTGCCGGTTGCACAAGGGCATCCGGGAACGCACAGCCCAATATTATTGTCATCATGGCAGATGATCTGGGTTACGGTGATATCGGCGTGTACGGCGCCTCCCTGATCAGCACACCCAATCTCGACCGCATGAGTACTGAAGGTATTCGACTGGACAGTTTTTATGCCAGCGCCAATATCTGCACGCCGTCACGCGGCGGCCTGCTGACCGGCCGCTACCCGGTGCGATTGGGACTGACCGCAGATGTCGCCAGACCCAATAATGATATCGGTCTTGCACGCGACGAGATCACCATTGCCAGTGCCCTGCAGAGCGTCGGCTACAATACAGCGCTGATCGGCAAATGGCATCTTGGCAGTCAGCCCCAGCATGCACCTTTGCACTACGGTTTTGACTCGTTTTACGGGCTACTGCACAGTAATGACATGCATCCACTGATGCTGTATCAGGACGACCAGGTCATTGAGGACCCGGTCAACCAGAGCACACTGACCGAACGTTACACGGATCAGGCCCTGAGTTTTATTGAGAACAACCGCAGCGAACCGTTTTTCCTCTACCTGGCTCATACCTTTCCGCACACACCACTGCATACGGCAGCGCCTTTTGAAGGACAATCCGCAGCGGGCCTTTATGGTGATACCGTTGAGACTCTGGACTGGAGTACCGGCAGGATACTGTACACGTTGGACAGACTGGACCTGGACGACAATACCCTGGTGATATTTACCTCGGATAACGGACCCTGGTTTGAAGGTAGCGCCAGTCATCTGCGCGACCGCAAAGGTGCTTCCTGGGAGGGTGGCATGCGCGTACCTTTCCTGGCTCGCTGGCCTGGCACCATTGCCGCCGGACAGGTCAGCAATGAACCTGCCATGAACATCGATCTGTTCCCGACCCTGGTGGGTATGGCCGGCGCTGCAATACCTGAGGACCGCCCCATTGATGGCAAGGATATTCTCCCCCTGCTGGCTCAGGGTGCATCCAGCCCGCATGAAGCGCTTTACCTGTTCCAGAACGACCGCATAGCCGGCGTTCGCAGCGGCAAATGGAAACTGGTGGTGGAATCTTCATACCGTAATGTCATTACCAGTTTCGACAACGCGCAATCCTACTACGGCCCCGCCGGGCTGTTATTTGACCTGCAACTCGATCCGGCTGAAACCTACAGTTACGCCCGCGAGAATCCCGAGGTAGTCGCACGACTGCGCGGCTACCTGGAGCAGGCCCGACAAGACCTGAACACTACCGTGCTGGAGAACATGTGGTTCCGCCCCTGACCTGGCCATCACGCCATGTTAGACTTTGTTAACCGTACCAGGGCAAGGAGGCATTATGTCGAGATGGATACAGGTAAACGAAACGCTGCACGACTATATCAGCCAGCATCTGGAACCAGAGCAGCCGGTTCTGAAAGCATTACATGAAGAAACCGCAACGCTTGAAGACGCCCAGATGCAGATATCGCACGAACAGGCGCGTTTCATGAGTGTGGTTCTGCGTAGCATGCAGATACGCCGCAGCATCGAAATCGGTGTCTATACCGGCTACAGCACACTGATCACCGCGCAGGCCATGCCGCCTGGCGGACAACTCATCGCGTGTGATCTGAGCAAGGACTGGACCGATATAGCCCGGCGCTACTGGCAGCAGGCCGGTGTGGACGACCGTATAGAATTACGTCTGGGACCGGCGAACGATACGCTGCAGTCACTGCTGAATGCTGGTGGCGCGGGTCTGTATGACTTTGTGTTTATAGACGCTGACAAAACCGGGTATGACCACTATTACGAACAGTCACTGAAACTGCTGCGTCCTGGCGGGTTGATCATGCTCGACAACTGTCTTTGGTACGGTAAGGTTGCGCAGCCCGGTGGCGACGATGACACGCTGGCGCTCAAGGCACTGAACCGCAAGATAGCCAGTGATCGTCGCGTCAGCGCCAGCCTTGTGCCCATTGGTGATGGCATTAACATGGTGTACAAACATTAGCGCTGACGACCGGCCCGCGCTCAGAGCGTGACCTTGATGCTCTGCGCCACTCGCAGCGCTTTCTTGACTGCGTTATCTATGTTTTCATCACGAGCCAATGCCACGCCCAGACGTCGTTCACCGCGCACCTCTGGCTTGCCAAACAGACGCAGGTCAGTATCAGGTTCAGCCAGCGCCTGCTGCAGGTTCCCGTACCGCATGTTGTCCGAGTCACCGGCCACCAGCAGCACCGCTGAGGCAGATGGCCCCAGCTGCCTGATTACCGGCACTGGCAAACCGAGGATGGCACGTGCGTGCAGGGCAAATTCCGACAGATTTTGTGAAATCAGCGTCACCAGCCCGGTATCGTGGGGGCGTGGCGACACTTCGCTGAAATAGACCGTATCGCCTTTGACAAACAGCTCGACACCAAACAGCCCGAGCCCGCCCAGCGACGCTGTTACCGCTGCAGCAATACGCTGCGACTCCTGCAAGGCCACCGGGCTCATCGGCTGCGGTTGCCAGGATTCGCGATAATCACCTTTTTCCTGACGATGTCCGATGGGCGCACAGAAGCTGGTGCCATCACAGTGGCGCACGGTCAGCAGGGTGATCTCATAATCGAAGTCGACAAAGCCTTCAACAATCACCTTGCCTTTACCGGAGCGCCCGCCGGATTGTGCATAGTCCCACGCTGAATCAACATCTTCCGGACGTTTGACCGTGGTCTGACCCTTGCCGGACGATGACATGATGGGTTTGACCACACAGGGCAGGCCGATATTGTCGATAGCCTGAAGATACTGCTCACGGGTCTCGGCGAACTGATAAGGCGATGTCGACAGCCCCAATTCCTCTGCTGCCAATCGCCGTATGCCTTCGCGATTCATGGTCAGTTGCGCCGCGCGCGCCGACGGTATCACCTGCCAGCCCTCTGCTTCCAGGCGCACCAGTTCATCCGTCGCGATCGCTTCAATCTCCGGCACTATCAACTGGGGCTTTTCCTGCTCCACCAGCGCCCGCAGGGCAGCGCCGTCCAGCATGTTGATGACATGGCTGCGATGGGCAACCTGCATCGCCGGCGCATTGGCGTAGCGGTCTACGGCAATGACCTCGCAACCGAAGCGCATCAGCTCAATGACAACTTCCTTGCCCAGTTCGCCACTGCCCAGGAACATGATCCGTGTCGCGCCGGGTGACAGGGGCGTTCCAAGTGTTATGGAGTTTTTGTGTATTTCAGCATCAGATTGCATGGCTTTTAAAGAACTCCAAAAATAAGCAGGCAGATATCAAATGTGCACGGATCAGCGGTAATCACCTGAGAGCAGCACCTGACAGCAGTACCCGACCGGGCAGTGCACCTGTCATGTCACCGTCCAGCAACACGGCCTGACCGTTGATAAACACATGCTCTACACCTTGCGCATAACGATGCGGCATGTCGAAGGTTGAACGATCAATGACAGCATCCAGATCAATCACCGCAATATCAGCAATAGCCCCGACCTCCAGGCGTCCGCGATCATGCAGGTTGATACGATCGGCCGGCTTCATGCTCATTTTATGAATCGCAGTGTATTGCGGCAGCACACCTTCATCACGCGCGTAGTGCCCCAGCACGCGCGCAAATGTGCCGTAGTTGCGCGGATGGGGCACACGCTCGGAAGGGCCTTCAATGCCGCCATCTGAAGCAATCATGGTGCGTTCGTGCTGCATGATATTGCGCACATCACCTTCATCGATTGCATGAAACACCGCGCTGCAGTTTCCCGCGTATACCAGCTCCATGAGTAACTCGGCGGCATTCTGGTGGTTCACTCCCCGCTCCTGCAGCCGCAGGATTTCACTGAGATTGAGCCCATTGATGGTGTCGTCATGTGGGCAGGCGGCGATCACCACGTTGGCGGGATCATCTCCCCCCCTGTCCATTTCGATATTGTAGACGATATCGTCCTTGACCCGCTGGCGCTGTCCTGGATCATCAAGTCGCGCCAACAATGCCGCACGGCCACCATCCAGACTCCACCCCGGAAACAGGATGGTCAGGCTGGTGGAAGACGCCGTGTAGGGATACTGATCGATGGAGACATCAACCCCCCGGGCAATGGCTTCATCCACCAGCCGCAGGGTTTCGGTTGAGTTACCCCACATAGGCGCACCCACGATCTTGTGATGGGTTATCTGCGTCGGCAGACCGCCCTCCTCGCCGATGCGGATGGTCTCCGCGACGCTGTCGAGCACCGCCAGGCCTTCCTCACGCATATGACTGATATAGATGCCGCCATATTCACCCGCCACTCTGGTCAGCTCGATAACCTCGTCAGTCTGGGCAAAGCGTCCGGGTGCATAGATCAGCCCCGAAGACAGACCAAAGGCACCTGACTCCATGGCAATCCTGACCTGTTCACGCATCTGCTCGAGTTCATCTTCGGTCGCTGGCCGGTCGTCCTCACCCACCACCAGACCGCGCACGGAGCCATGACCCACGAATGTGGCAAAATTGACGGAGGCCGGGGCTGCCGCCAATGCGTCAAACGTATCGGTGATTGGCAAGGGGGAGCTCCCGTCGGGTCCACCAACGACCGTGGTGACCCCCTGACGAATCAGGTTTTCGGCGTCAGGCCAGCGGAAGATTCCATCGTCCAGACCGTCACGAACGGCATGGCTATGGATATCAACAAACCCCGGCATAACTGCCAGGCCGGAAACATCAAGTGTCAATGCGGATTCGCGAGCGCTGAGTTCACCCATTGCCACGATGCGATCATCGATGATGCCGATATCTCCGGCAATTGGCGGTTCATTGGCACCGGTGTAGAGCATGCCACCAATAAGCAGAATGTCGAGCGGCTCAACAACAACCTCTTCCTGCTCCGCGGAGCAGGACATCAGCACAGCAATAACAGCTATCAAACCAAATTTTTTCATGCTTGAACCTACTCCGGATAAGTTGCTGGAACGGTTTGCCTACTGCCAGCTTTGCACCAGTTCATCATAATCAACAGTAATGGGCTGCGGCTTTTCATTGGCCAGCGGTGGTTTCGGTGCGCCGGGCTGAGCAAACCAGTATTCCCGGCTTTGCGGTTCATTCAGACGCGGACCGCAGTCGCCAAGCACATTGGCACGCTCCAGACGCTGCATCAGACGGTCCTGGTCTGCTGCCAGAGATGTCATTGCCTCCTGCGGGGTTTTGGCACCGGAGGCGGCGTCACCAATATTCTGCCACCACAACTGCGCCAGACGCGGATAGTCAGCGACGTTGGTACCGGTCGGTGTCCACTGCAACCGGGCCGGCGAGCGGTAGAACTCAACCAGCCCCCCCAGTTCATCGGCGCGTTCGGTGAAACTTTCATGGCGAATATCGGAGTCCCGGATAATGGTCAGTCCCACGTGGCTCTTTTTCAGTGACACCGTTTTTGAGGCTGTCTCTTATACACATCTGACGCTGCCGACGATCTACTCTGTGTAGA
>CAJXPR010000010.1 GCA_913058135.1 uncultured Gammaproteobacteria bacterium | reverse complement strand
CGAGATTTCTGCCTGTCTCGTGGGCTCGGAGATGTGTATAAGAGACAGGACGACTCCTGTCGCCTGTCAATCGGGCGTCCCTCAGAAGGTACCGGCGGTCCGACAATGGCAGGGGTCTCGACGCGGTCCGGCTCGCTGACCTCAACCGGCGCCGGCTGCTGAGTCTCTGGGATATAGCTGGCACAGGCTGTGGAAAGCATCAATAGTGCCAGGACAAACACGCGCAAAATCATCGATTCACACCCCGAATTCGGTCAAATACTCTCTCCAGCAACGACTCATCCTGCAAACAACCGGTGACCGCACCAGGCAACTGGCCTTCACGAAAGGGTAGCAACCTGGTGGCCCGACAGTCCTCGGCTGTGGGTGACTCTGTTGCCCGTACCGGCACTTCTTCCCACACGATAGTTTCAGGGGCGCGTGTCTGCCTGGGCTGAATAGCCAGTTCCTGCATCACGGCTGTCCACACGCGCAGGGCGCCAGTAGCACCGGTCAGCCCCGTGCTTCTATTGTCATCGTAACCCAGCCACACGACCCCGACCAGATCATCGCCATAGCCGGCAAACCAGCTGTCCCTGAAATCGTTGGTAGTCCCCGTCTTGCCCGCCAGCGGCAGATTGTCTGCCAGGTCATCGGCGGCGCTGCGCGCCGTACCGTCGACGAACACATTCTGCAGTGATTGTTCCAGCAGGAACACCGACGCAGGGTCGGCTACCTGTTCGGTTTCCACACCGTAACGCTGCAGTCGGTCGCCCGCTCCTGTCGTCACGGCCTCAACCGACCGTAACGGAGAATAAAAGCCGTTGCTGGCCAGCGTCTGGTAGAATCGGGCTACTTCAAGAGGAGACATGTCTACTGCGCCAAGCAATAAAGACAGATATTCCGGCACCGGCCGCGAGTGACCCAGTCTTGCCAGCATCTCTACTACCGTATCAACACCAGTTTTAATACCCAGATCCACCGTCGCGAGATTCAACGAGCGCGATAACGCTTCATACAGGTAAACATCACCAAACATCTGGTTGTCATAGTTTCGCGGCGACCAGCGTTGTCCGTCCTCTGTGGTCAGATCCACCGGACGGTCCGACAGTACAGAGGCCAGTGAGAAATTGCCGGACTCCAGCGCCGCCAGATAGGCTGCCGGCTTTACCAGTGAGCCGATGGGGCGTACGGCGTCCAGCGCACGATTAAAACCAACTGCGCCCGGGCGTCGTGATCCGGCCAATGCCCGGACCTCGCCAGTATTGCTGTCGGTAATAACCATAGCGGCCTGCAGTGACACCTCATCCTCTGCCGGTATCTCAACGGCAGCCACGGCCGGACCCAATGTTGCATCCATGGCTTCCTGCACACGCAGGTCCAGAGTCGTAAAAATTCGCAAGCCCTCTGAACGCAGAGCATCAGCATCATAGTCGCGCGCCAGGTCCGATCGCACCAGGTCCATGAACGCCGGGTAGGCCCGGTTGCGCCGGGCAGGCCTCGGACTGAGGCGCAGTTCCGCCGACCGGGCAATTTCGTAGTCGGCTGCCGAAATATAACCCTGTTCCCGCATGTTCATCAGCACAGTATTACGTCGGTTGATCGCGCGCTCGGGGTTCCGTCTTGGATTGTAATACGATGCGCCACGGGGCAATCCGGCCAGCAAGGCCAACTCCGCCAACGACAACTCTGCCAGTGGCCGGGCAAAATAATACTGTGCTGCCAATGTGAAACCGTGAATGGCACGATTGCCGTCCTGACCGAGAAAAACCTCGTTGAGATAGGCTGCCAGAATGTCGTCCTTGCTGAAATGCAGTTCCAGCGCCAGGGCCATGACGGCTTCTTCGATTTTTCGCCGCAGCGTCCGATCCTGGGTCAGGTACAGATTTTTCACCAGCTGTTGCGTCAGCGTACTGCCGCCCTGGGCGACTTCACCCTGGCGCAGGTTGACCCACAATGCCCGCAGAATACCTTTGGGGTCGACACCCCAGTGCTGGTAAAAACGCTGGTCCTCTACTGCAATAATGGCGTGCACCAGTGACGCGGGCACATTCTCCAGTGACACCGGAAGCCGGTCTTCGCCTGTTTCAGGGTTGATCTGGGCAATTTCCACAGGCTCCAGCCTGACCAGCGGCAGTTCGCCGGTCAGCGCAGGATCTGCAGCACTGACATGGGTGATTTGCGACCCATCAAAACCCAGCTGAGCAGAGACACTGGGTTCTACGCCATCCCAGAACTGGAAACCGCGGGTTTGCAGCTGCATCTGCTGTCCTTGCACCTGGTATTCGCCAAGCCCGGACACGGTGTCGACCTGTCGATAGCCCAATTGCTGCAGATAGTTCGTCAAGTCGTTGGCGCTGAGATGGGCACCGGTATAAAGTTCGGCCGGACGGGCATAAATGCGCGCCGGCAGCGCCCATTGCAGTCCCTGAAAATCCCGGCGCACCTGATAGTCTATCGCTATCAGCCAGGCGAACATGACGGCAAGGCCAAGCCCCAGCACCCAGAGCAATCGATAGCGCCAGGGCCGCCTGCTGTTGTGATGCTTTACTTCCGGCTCTGTCATAGCGACGCATTATGACATTATCAGGCAAGACCCTGCCATGACTGCGTTAACAACGTCAGGTATCCAGCATCTCACGGACTTTCCGCGCCAGATCAGCGGTCCGAAAAGGTTTACTGAGCAAATTGACGCCCGGGTCCAGTCGGCCATGGTGAACGATGGCATTTTCCGCATAACCGGACATAAACAGCAATTTCATCTGCGGGTCCATGACGCTGGCCTCAGAGGCGACCTCTTTGCCGGAAATACCGTCCGCCAGCACAACATCTGTCAGTAATAGTGCGAACGGTCTGGACTGATCGAGCGCCTCCCGCAGTGCGTCAAGAGCCTGTCCGCCATCACCAAAATCACTGACCTGATAGCCCAGCTGGCGCAAACTGGAAACCGCGTAGCGCCGCACCAGCTCATCGTCCTCAACCAGCAGAATGCGTTCGTTTCCGCCCACCACCTGAGCCACCTTCGGCCCCGACTGGTATTGGCAGGCACCATCATCCTGTATCCGCGGTAGATAGAGCCTGACCGTGGTGCCCTCGCCAGGCTCGCTGTAAATTTTAACCTGGCCACCGGACTGATGTGCAAAACCATATACCATCGCCAGCCCCAGACCCGACCCTTTGCCTTCCTCTTTGGTGGTGAAAAAAGGATCGAATGCCTGCGCCACAATATCCGGGGACATACCGCAGCCGGAATCAGACACAGCGACCATGACAAAGTCACCCTGTTTCATATCGTGGTCCTCAGCGTAGTTCTTTTGCAGGGACGCATTCGCGGTTTCGATGATCAGTTTGCCGCCGTGTGGCATGGCATCACGTGCATTGATGGCCAAATTCAGTATGGCATTCTGCAACTCATGGGGATCGACTATTGCCGGCCAGAGCCCTTCCCCACAAACCAGTTCCATACGGATGTCTTCACCGACTGTCCGCTCCAGCAGCTGCTTGGCTTCCGAGACCAGCGCATTGACATCAGTCTGCTGAGGATTGAGCGGTTGTCGACGGGCAAACGCCAGCAACCGATGGGTGAGTTCCGCTGCCCGTTCGCCAGCGATACGTATGACGTCGGCATACCCACGGACATCCGCAGGCGCCGACTGCAGATGTGTCTGTAACAGATCCGTATTACCCAGAATGACAGTCAGCAGATTGTTGAAATCGTGCGCAATACCGCCCGTCAGCTGACCCAGCGCGTCCATCTTCTGTGTCTGGCGCAGGCGTTCTTCCATCTCTTTCTGACGGGTAAAGTCCTGCAGGTAGACCGTCATGCCATCTTTGTGTGGATAAGCGTTAATGACAAACCACTTTTTCAGGGGCCGGTAGAATCGCTCCATGGTAACTGATTCGCCTTTTTCCCTGGCTTCCCGGTAACGTTCATAGAAGTCGGTCTCCGTCAGCTCCGGAAACTCCTCCCAGACTTTTTTGCCCAGCAGTTCACTGGCCGGTCGCTCCAGCACCCGCTCCGCCTCCGGGTTGAGAAACGCAAATCGCCACTCGCGGTCAAGCGAAAACACGGCATCAGAAATCGCAGAAAACACCGTATCCATCTCCGCCTTGGCGGCACTGACATATGCCTGGGCACGCTGTTGTGTGCGCTGGGTCTGCTCAGCGAACTGTTGCTGTCGTTGCACCAGCACAATAGTCGCCACCGAACTGCCAGCAAAGGTAAGCATCGTCAACAGACCGATACTCAGCTTTGAAAACAGCCGCCCCCACCATTCCTCCAGTGCTTCGGCCTCGGTAATATTGGCGTAGGCAATCAACTGGTCGTCCCAGGTGTAGCTGTACGCTGAAAGCCGGGGCACCTCAGCCGCCGCCAAATCGGTGACCCGCCCGCCGATGCCGGAATCGCGCACATCGGGAAATAGGGATGTTTGGGAAAAATCCACACCCATCAGCGTCGGCTCAAAGGGGCTGCGCGCTATCACTTGCCCGCCTGCCGACAGCAAACCCAAAGCACTTCGTTCCCCCACACGCAATGCATCATAAAAATCACCGAGGTACTCCAGCGACATTGACGCTGTTGCGACGCCGGCAAAGGTGCCGTCTGGCGCATTTATGCGGCGACTCACATTAACTATCCAGTGGCCTTCAGCCAGCCCGACCGTGCCGCGCCGGGGCAAGGCTACATACATGCGCTCCAGGTCGACATCCCGGTGCACGGTAAATTCCGGGTACTGCGAAAAATCAACAGGTTCGGGGTTCCAGGTGCGTGAAGTGGCCTGCAGATGTCCTTGCTGGTCAAGCACATAAAAGGCGTAGGTATTGACAGACGCAGCCTGGCGACTGGTCACCGCCCGTTCCAGCGCAACCTGGTCGGTCATGCCCTCGCTGCCAACCAGCGCGACAGCAACCAGACCCAGATCAAGCGCAATCAGGGTTTGTTGTGTGTGTTCGGCCAGGGCCGCCGTCGTGTTTTCCAGATCACGGAAAGTCGATTCAATGACCTGAGCACGATCGACCAGCACACTGCGAGTGATTATTGTAATCAGAACCAATGCAATCAGCACATTGGCGAGGAGAAATACCTTTTTCATCCAGACTCCGGGCGACCTTTCTTGTGCTTTTTATCACAGGCCTTTGACAATCTAGCATGTATCGGGAGATTTCCGAAACTGCGCATGTTTGTTAGACTGACCTTTTTGTGGCGCGGGGTAGACCATGGATGCGATGCAGCAACTTCTGGCCGAGGCGCTCGATCAGACCATGCCTTTTGGTCGGTATCAGGGACAAAAACTGATTGATCTGCCGGAGCCCTATCTGGTCTGGTTTCACCGCCAGGGGTTCCCGGACAGCAAACTGGGACGTCAACTTGCACTGATGTACGAAATTAAACTCAACGGCCTGGAAGGCATGTTGCAGGGTCGGGGCAGCCTGGATGCCGGCAGGTACTAATCCACCAGGTACTAAGCCACCAGATACTAAGACAGGCGCTTCACATTGGGATAACGGATGACCACATCATCCAGTGACGTGGCCTCACCGAACAGGTAGCCCTGCACAATATTGCAGCCCAGCGAACGAAGGTAATTGAACTGGAACATGTGCTCCACTCCTTCGGCCACAATATTCATCCTGAGCCCTTGCGCCATCGATACAATAGCACTCACTATGCAGGCTTCGTCAGACTCGCTGTGCAGCTTTTGCACAAAACTGCGATCAATCTTCAAGGTATTAATCGGGAATTTGTGCAGGTAACTCAACGACGAAAAACCGGTACCGAAGTCATCTATTGCCAGGTTGATGCCGGAGCGGGTCAATTCTAATAATTTGTCGACAATATCCTTTCTGTCATTCAGCAACAGGCCTTCAGTAATTTCCAGTTGCAATTTTTGTGCTGGAAAAGCGGTAGCCTGCAAGGTTTGAAAAATATGCTGGACGAAATCTTCCCGCTCAACCATCACCGGCGAAAGATTGATGGACAGACTGAGATCCGGATGCCCTTTGTGGTGCAATGCCCTCACGTGAAGACAGGCCTCTCGCATGGTCTGCCGGTCGATCTCCACGATCAGCCGGCTGTCTTCGGCAATCGGTATGAATTCGGCGGGTGACAAACGCCCGTAACGTGGATGGTTCCAGCGAATCAGCGCCTCGACCCCGTATAGGTTGGTGTTGACTGTGTCTACCAGCGGTTGATAACAAATTTCCAGCTCATTGTTCTGCAAAGCCTTACGTAAATCCTGCTCAAGCGAATGTCGTCTGGTGACACTGCCATTCATCTCCGCATTGAACAGAATGGAGCCGTTTTTGCCGCTGCTTTTGATTCGGTACATGGCAATGTCGGCATTCTTTATCAGCGCCTCAATATCGTCGCCCGCGTCCGGGTAGACGGCTATACCGATACTGGCACCTATGTATATCTCATGGCCCGCTATATCGAAGGGTGTCTTTATGGACTGCAACATTTTCTCGGCAACCTGCATGGCGGTCGTTTCGCTCTTGATGTCCGGTAACAGCAGGGTGAACTCGTCACCGCCAAACCGGGACAGCGTGTCCCCTTTTCGTACGCAGGACAGCAGGCGTTGACTGACCGACTGCAGCAAACGGTCGCCCATCGTGTGACCCAGCGAGTCGTTTATCACCTTGAAACGATCCAGGTCGATAAACATCACCGCCAACTTTTCCTGGTTGCGATGCGCCTGGGTTATCGCCACACTTAATCGATCCTTGAACAGTGAGCGGTTCGGCAATCTGGTCAGAATGTCATGATAGGCCTGAAAATTGATGAACTCTTCGGCCTCAATCTGATCGCTGATGTCCCGGGCAGTCCCGTAAATTTCGTAGCGGTGGTCGGCATCTGCATCCAGCACATCGTCATCACCGATAGTAGACATGGTCAGCTCAAAATGCCGTTTGCGCGATTGACTGGTGTTTGCCGAGCGGCTGATCAACGCCATATTGATGGCGCGTTCACTGTCATTCGAGGTATGTGCATGCTCAAAGAAATAGCGGGCCTTTTCCTGATCTTCAGCATCAACAATGCTGGTGACAGGCTGCCCCAGCAGGTCACTGCGCCGATACCCCAGCAAACTCTCCACTTTACCGTTAATGAAGCTGAAGCATCCTTGTCGATCCAGAATAAAAATGATGTCAGGGGAGTTGTTGACCAGAAACCGGTGCAGCCGCTCGGACCGGGCCAGTCGTCTCTGCATGCTGGCGTGACTGTCTTCCAGACGTTTTTTGCGGATCGCATTGCCAACCGTTGTCATTAATTCATCGGCGACATAGGGCTTTTTAATGTAGTCATGGGCACCGTGGCGCAGCGCTCTGCTGACCTGATCAACCACACTTTCGCCGCTGACCACAATGGCCAGGGTCTTGACGTCCGCCGCTTGCATAAACTGCAACACCTGATGGCCATCAACGTCCGGCATGGCCAGGTCGAGCAAGACAACATCGTAGCTTGTTGTTCTCAGCCGGTTGATGGCAGCCTGTCCGCCAAAAACCATTTCGACGGCGTAGCCGCGCAGCGATAACAGACTGTAAAGACTTTCCGCCAGCCTTTGATCGTCATCGACGACGAGCACATGACCAGGTTGTATCTCTTCCGGCGTGCCGTCGGGCTCACGCAACTGATAATCAACTATTGGCACTGCGCTCAATTCAACTCTCCCGCGGTCGTTCAGTCTGCGTGACAGGGAACAACAGCCTGAATTGCGTGCCGTCGTCTCCGCTGCTGCAGACAATCTGGGCACTCATGGCGTCCATCAGTTTTTTGACCACGCTCAAGCCCAGTCCGGCGTGAGTCTGACCCTTGCTGGTAACCCCCGGCGTGAACAGGCCGGACATGAGCTGCTCAGGAAGCCCGGGGCCGGTGTCTTCTATAGCCACCGTTACATGGACACGCCCGTTTACCATTACCCGTCCTCGTGAACGCAGGGTCAGTGTGCCTCCGGCTGGCATGGCTTCAACGGCATTTTTGATGAGGTTGGTCAGCACCTGTTTCAGTTCGGCCTTGTTCAACAGCATCGGCTCCAGCGACGGGTCAAGTTCAAGAGCCACGGTGATATTACGTGCGGCACACATCGACTCGCGGAAAATCCTGCCCAGATCATCAACCACTGCGTTGACATCTACTGCTTCAGACACCGGCTGCTCTTCCGGCCGGTTGAGCCTGATCAGAATATTGCCCACCCGATCAATTTCTTCGCGAAGAATTGCAAACTCCCTGTCAGCGTCCTTGCTGTCGCCCAGTTTCAGGCGCAGGATTTCAAGATAGTTATTGATGACGCTAAGGGGATTGCTCGCTTCATGGACCGCTTCGCTGATACGTGCAGAAGCGTCATCGCTGGCCGGCCCGGTGGCTGCCAGCGACGCAGGCCTGCTTTCGAGCAGCAGTGTAATCTGCTGCAGTAAGGCGCGCCACAAGCCTGCGTTTTGCTGCTGTTGTGCCACTGTATCCAGATCGGCGCCAGCGACCACGACCCCGCGACGGGCCTTACCGCTGAACGGTAGACATATCAAGGCAGGCTGGCGGCAATAACGTAGCAATTGCTCGTCCAGTAAACCCGATGTGCCGGTTTCGGTACTGCTATCGATAACCCGTTGTTCAATAAAACTGCGCTGCACCAGGCTATCGCCGACGTCAGCCGCGACCTGAAAATCAGCGGAACCAGAGGCAACAGTTGCGCCGGCCCCACTCAGGCAGGCCTCGAGCGTGCCCTGATCTTCGCGCAGATAGAAAATGACATACCTTTCGAAGCCAAAGCTCAGGTACAGCGCCCGGCCAATGGTGTCTGCACCGTCCTGGTCCGGCGCCTCATTGGCATCGCCCCTGGGCAGCGAGGAACGCAGTGCCTGAAGCTGGTTCAGTTGACCCAGCTTCTCTCCCAACTCACGATTGGCCTGGTGCGCCGGGGCCGGATCATCGTCACCGGATGCAACACCCAAGCCTCCCGCAATGCGCCTGACATCAGCGGCAATACGCATGTGCAACTCGCGCAGCAGGTCCTCATTAAAGCCGAACAGGTCGTTGGCAACCGACAGGGTCCTGTCGTCCAGCTCCGTCTGGCCGCTAACCCGGCAGCTCAGATTGATAATCTTGACAAGGTGATGGGCCTGCCTGATTTCAGCGCCGGTCGCATGATGATAACGCAAGGCGTCAGCCATGAAGTTATCCATTTGCCAACTGTCCAGCAATGCCGCGCCCAGTTCCGTATGTCTGACAGCAAATGTTTCTTGCTCGGACTCCAGCAGACGCACGTCATCCTGATCACCAGGGCTCCAGAGCTCCATATAGGCATGGTCATTCTCTGCCAGCAGACAAAGCTGGCCCACATCCATCAACAGCCCACACAGGTAGGCTTGCGACAGACCCTGATAACCGGTGAGACGGGCAAATGTTTGCGCACAATGCGCCGCCACCAGCGATCGGCGCCAGAAACGCGTCATGAACTGCTGATGGTCCTTGTCGAAGTAACTGAAGTACTGCTTGACTGCCGCGGTGATAACCAGGGTCCTGACTGTCTCCAGACCCAGACACATCAACGCCCGATCTACTGTATCGCAACTGTTCTGGCGGCGGTAATAGCTTGAGTTGGCCACCGCGATCAACCTGGCGGACATGGCGCTGTCCTGGCGTATGATGGTGGAGAGTTGCTGAAAATCTGCAGATTCCTGACTGACAGCGTCGAGTATGCGAACCAGTACCTGTGGCAGACTGGGGAGCTTGTTCAGGGTCAGATGGGTGGGTACTCGTTGTTTTTCCACCGTCATGGGCTTAACCGTGTCAACAGATCCAGCGTTATTGTCAGTGTCCTGAAAATCGTATATCACTACCTGGCTGACGAAGCCTGCGCCGAGTATACTCAATGATTAGCCCACTGACCACTGCAAGCCTGTCATTAATATGGAAATTCCTGTTGCGCAGGGGGCCCTGCCGCTTTATCCTTGGGGGCCTGATTTCCACCGAATCAAAAACGCACTAATCATCTCGGGAAGCTGATGGCTACCGTTGACCTGCCGCTGGACAATGCCGCCAAAAAGAGCCTGGCCCAGGCCCGTAATGCTGCCCCCCACGTCATCGCAATCACCAGCGGCAAGGGTGGCGTCGGCAAATCCAGTATTTCTGTCAATCTTGGCATTGCCCTGTCCCGCATGGGGCGCAAAGTCTGCCTGTTTGATGCAGACACCGGCCTGGCCAACATAAATATCCTGCTTGGTCTGACGCCGAAACTCAGCCTTGAACACGTTCTGTTTGGCAACAAATCGATTCAGGACGTCATGCTGGAAGGGCCTCATGGACTGAAGATCATTCCCGGCGCCAACGGCATCGTCGAATGCGCCACCTTACAACCGAGACAACATATGCATCTGACCCGCCAGTTGGCGGATGTTGAGGGTGAATACGACTACCTGCTGGTGGATACGGCGGCCGGTATTGGTGATGACACCATGGACTTCGTGCGCGCCGCTCAGCAAACCATCATTGTGGTGACCACCGAGCCCACCTCGCTGACCGACGCCTTTTCACTGATCAAGCTGCTTCGCCGACGTGGAAAAAAAAGCCATTTCCATGTCATCGTCAACATGTGTAACAGCACCAAACAGGCTCGCGAAGTTTTTCATCGCTTCTCCGGCGCCGTGGAAAAATACATTGGCGTAAAACTGAATTACCTTGGCTTTATCCTGCAGGACGAAAGTCTGCGCGCGGCTGTCACCATGCAGTCGCCGGTAGCCCTGTTTCCGGAATCTGACCCTTCATGCAAGAATTTTTTCCGGCTGGGGCGCGCACTCGAAGACACGCTTGAGTCGCTGACGCCCAAGGCCTCCTTTAGTGCATACTGGCATGCCCGGTATCGGCAGCAGGCACCCGGCCGCATTTCGGCGGCGACAACTGCCACCAACAAGCGCGGAACAAGGCAGACAAACACGAAATCCAAACCCGCAGCTCCTTGGCCTCAGCAGGAATCACTTAGCAAATTGCGCATGCGGCTGCTGACCTTGATTGCTCAGGGCGACATTCCGGCACCGACACTCACCGCGCTGCTCGACGATCTCGGCAAGGCAGTACGGCGACTTCATCCCGAGACTGACAACCACCCGGCGCCGGTAAAAGTCAGCCCCGAGCGCAATGACAGCCCTGAGCGCAAAGGCAGACCTGAGCACATAAGCAGCCCTGAGCGCATTGACAGCCCTGAGCGCAATGACAGCCCCGCGCACAAAACCAAACCTGCAACAGGCAACGGTTCGGTGTTACCCTTGCCCCACCACTATGACAATGCCCACTTTGGCTCCCAACAACAGCTGCTGCAGACACTACGCCAGCGCACCGACGAACCTCTGACCCAGTTACTTGACAGCATTTACAGCAGGCCGGCATGAGCAATAACCCGATACTCAAATTCATTGCCGCCGGGCTGATCGGCGTTATTCTGCTGATCGGCCTGGGACTGGTCTTTATCAGCCTTGCCGACCCGACCCGGGAAACCGTCAACACTGCGCCGCCGGAGCAGGAAGTACGCGAACTGAGGTCCCCCGAACCGGCCACCAGCACAGCGCCAGGCGCGCCATTGAGCGGCACACCACCACCGGTTTTCGCTACCGACCCGGAACCAACTGAGGCAGAGAATAACCCTTGAGCATGATCCGTATACGTCAAACGCGCCGCGAAGATATTCCCGCATTGATTGCCCTGCAGACTCGCATATACCCGACCATCCCGCCATGGAACAAGCTGGACCTGCTGACACAGTTGGATATGTTTCCTCAAGGACAGATCGTTGCCGAAGATGAAACAGGACTGTTGGGCTGCGCCAGTTCCATCATGGTCATGTGGGACGATTGGTCAGATGAGCACAACTGGTACGAAATCACCAGCGCTGGCACCTTTGACAATCACAACCCGGATGGTCGCACACTTTATGGTGTTGAAGTTTTTGTCGACCCTGAATCGCAAGGCCAGGGTGTAGGCCATTTGTTATATGAAGGCAGGCGCCAACTCTGCCGGGCCATGAATCTGAAACGCATCATTGTCTGCGGCCGCCTGCCCGGCTACCAGGCACAGGCAGCGCAGATGACGGCGGAATACTATGTCCGAAAAGTCATCTGGGGTGACTTTAATGATCCGGTGCTGAGCTTCCAGCTACGGGAAGGCTTCAGTTACTGTGGTGTGATGCCGGACTATATTCCGGAAGACGAGGAATCCTGTGGTAATGCCTCATTGCTGGTCTGGCTGAATCCGGACTACCTGCCCGACCAGCCCACCACTATTCGTGACGATATCGAATTTCAGATTGAAACCTGAGTACCGTTGACGACCTCGCCCGGGCATACCGATGCTCTGACTTTGTCGCGGTACATCAAGGCATCGGCGCGACCCAGCAACTCGTCAGAGCTGTCGCCGTCCTCAGGCCACAGCGCAACGCCAACACTGACCACCACATCAACCTCACAAGTTCGCACACGCATCGGACCATTGAGGATCTGACGCACGCGCTGCACAAATTCCCCGAGCCTGACACCAGCATCCGGAGCTGGCGCCTCGCTTTCCTCATTGCGCAGCCCGCGGGCGATCACCACAAATTCATCGCCCCCCAACCTGCCGGCAAAATCAGCATCGCGAATGGCCTTCCCAAGCCGTCCGGCCAAGCCTGCGAGCAGCTCATCTCCCGTGCTGTGACCAAACCGGTCATTAACCTGCTTGAAGGCGTTAACATCAATCAGCATGACGGCAAACGGGGCGCCGGAACGACGACTTTCGGTCAGCGCCTGCCCCAGATGTTCGTCAATGCTGCGGCGGTTGGGTAATCCGGTCAGGGCATCCTCGCGCGCCATCTGCATCACCTGCCGGTTGGAGCGGAAATAGCAGGCCACTCCCAGACCATATGTCCAGCCAATACTGAACAGGATCAGGGCCAGGAACAGCCCCTGATTGGCGGGCATATTCAACGGCAACGGGTCTACTTCTGATGCCAGCAAGGCATATTGCCAACGCATAAAAAATGACACACCGATAAGGATGGCAGAGCAGGCTGCCAGACTGTTGGCCTGCAGCTCGTACCGGTCTGCTGTCCGCCAACACATGATGATGCCAACCAGTATCATGCCGATAGCCGAAAACGCATCATGAAACAGGTAACGTGCCTGCGGATAATCCTTGTTCAACCAGGCCATGATAACCAGAGCAGGCATGGCGATCAGCATCAGGCGCCACCGACGCCAGGAGTGATAGCCGCGAAAGCGCAGGGAGCCCTCAATGGTGAACAGCACGGCAGGCAAGCTCATGGAGTTGCTCAGCAGTGGCCCCAAATTCCCTGGCGCATCCAGCGCAGTGGCGATAAAAATGGACAAGAACGCCGCAGCGATAAAGAAACCACCCGCCGTCCAGTGCATGACACCGGGCAGGTTTTTATTGATACGCCAGAAGATAAACAGCACCAGTACCGAAGTAGCAGACACCAGTGCCAGCGTAATCGCCAGGGTAATAAGATCAAGTTGAATCATGTCAACGCCATACAACCCTGTGGGGTCTGCACTTATCAGTCAGCCCATCTGTCGGTATAGTGAATCATTTTAGCCGTAATACCCGGTTCCGAAAGGGCATGTCCGGCATCAGCAATGATATGTAATTCTGACTGTGGCAGAGCCTGGTGCAATTGCCAGGCATTTTCTACCGGACATATTACATCATAACGCCCATGCACAATCACTGTCCGGATACTTTTGAGCACATCAGCATTGTTCAAAAGATAGTTGTCTTCGGGAAAAAAGCCCTTGTTGATAAAATAGTGACACTCGATACGTGCAAATGCATCGGCGAATTCATCATTGCCGAATTTGCCAGCAGACGCCGGGTCGAACAAAAGTTTGGAGGTTGACCCTTCCCAGATTGACCACGCCCTGGCAGCCTGCTGGCGTACGGCAGCATCTGTTGAGGTCAGGCGCCGATAATAGGCTGCCACCATGTCATGACGCTCTGCGTTGGGGATTGGCTCCAGATAGGACTGCCAAAGATCAGGGAACAGCTTTGAACATCCTTCCTGATAGAACCAGTCGATCTCCTTTTTCCGGAGCAGGAAAATACCTCGCAAAAAAAGCTCCGTACAGGCGTCCGGATGCTTGATGGCGTATGACAGGGCGAGGGTTGAACCCCATGAACCACCAAACACAGCCCAACGCCCCAGCCCCAGGTGAGTGCGCAGCTTCTCGATATCCGCAACCAGGTCCCAGGTGGTATTTTCCTCGATGTCTGCAAACGGCGTACTGCGCCCGCAGCCTCGCTGATCGAAGAGGATGACATGCCACTTTTGCGGGTTAAAATAACGGCGATAATCGGGCATCACGCCGCCGCCGGGACCGCCGTGCAAAAATACCACGGGCTTGCCCTCGGGATTTCCGACCTGCTCGTAGTACAGACTATGACGCGCGGACACAGGCACTCGCCCGTGGTTGAATGGTTCTATCGGCGGATAAAGGCCGGTCGATGTCTGTGTCATGATGCCTGGTTTCCGATTCACTGTCAGTATTTCAACAAATACGCGTCAAGCCAGGTGTGCGATCAGCTCAGACGGGGCGATCGCCCTGCTATACAGCCAGCCCTGCGCATATTCCACGCCCTGCCCTTTGAGGTACTGTGCCTGCGCCTCGGTTTCTACCCCTTCTGCTATCAACTTGAGATTCAGGGTTCGGGCCATCTCGATAATATGCAACACCACTCGATTGGTCGCCGCCTCCGTATCAATGGCTTCCACAAACAGGCGATCAATTTTCAGGCAATCAAACTGCATGGTCTCAAGGTAGGACAGACTGCAATAGCCGGTACCAAAGTCATCAATCGCGACCCGGATACCGTGTTTGCGCATGGCCGATATCACTGTCTTTGCGGCACTGGCATCGACCAGCATTCGCTCGGTGAGCTCCACCACGATTTGTCCGGTATGGACGCCATTGTCACGCACCAGGGTCATCAGTCGCTCCAGGGTTTTGCCCGATTGCAGATCTTTGGCCGACAGGTTCAGCGTCAGGAAAAAATCCGGATTGGCCCGCAACACTGCCATCATGTCCCGGCCGGCAAGCTCGATGACTTTCTCTGTCAACAGACCAATGAGGCCACTGTGCTCAGCGACAGGAATGAATTCGTCCGGCTGCATGACGCGACCGTCTGCGCGGCGCCAGCGTATCAGCGCTTCGGCGCCAACCCAGCGATCAGTGCGCATGTCGATCACCGGTTGATAGACCAGATAGAATTCGTTGCGGCGCAGGCCCTGACGGATCTGCGTAGGCAGAGATACCTGCATGCGCGCGAAGAAAATGACCGAGCCGGTCAGGACCACAGCCGTTGCCAGGCCGATCGGCAATAGTACGGCGATGAAGGCCAATATCCGCTCATCCAGATACCGGGCTGGAATCGCCGCTATCGCGCCGGTCAGCGCGACCTGTTCGGAGCGCACAACGCCAATAATATAACCGTTATCGATAAAAGCGGCCTCTGGCACGTTATCGACGGCAGTTACCCACTGTGGGTTAACTGTGCCGCTGGAGGTTCGGATGCTACCTGTGGTCGGGTCAAATGTCGCAAAAAGCACGCCATCCTGATCAACCACCATATCCACCGCCTGATTGCGATGTGCCATGGCGATGAACCCTTCCCGCTCAATGGAAATATACGGCGTACCAGAAGAAAAGGGCATCGGCGCGTTCAGGCGCAGCCGCGAGCCCTGGGGTGTCACGCTGTCCGGTGGTCCCAGTGCCAGTCCCTGCTCATGCACCCCCAGCGTGGAACACAGCATGAGTTCACCACTGACGGCGCCGGTCACTTTCATGAATTCCATGCTGACACCCAACTGCCGCATTTGCGTCAGCATGGCCTCCGAGCACTTATCACCGGTATTCGCAGCAATCAGCGTATCAATGGCTTCCTGCATCTGATCAACAGCGCGGTCCGAGCGTAGCGCAACTGACCGCGCATAACTGGTGACCCGGTCAAACTCGGTGGCCAGGCCCTGCTGCCGGGCCATGTAGATTGCCGTCAAAACAGGCCCCACTGCGGTAACGATAGCCACCACAATAATGATTTTCAAAGCTCGGGATCGAAGCATTTTGCCCTGTTCCTGATCGTCTATAGCGCTCGCCATTATCGTTATGATTCTGTGGGTGCGCTACCCTCACCGTTGTAAAACAACCGGCAGTTCCAGACTACACGTTTCCGGAAAAAGGTCAATTATCAACGGCTTTGGTCGTCTTAAACTGTGTCCGTCGTCACGGGCCTGCGTCGACATGCTGCAGGAAGGCGATGACACCCTTGCCGGCAACGCGCCCACTGGCCAGGCAGGCGTTTAGCAAATACCCACCGGTGGGTGCGTCCCAATCCAGCATCTCGCCGGCGCAGAAGACGCCGGGGCAGCGTCTTAGCATCAGCGCCTGATCCAGTTCAGTAGCAACAACGCCGCCGCCCGTACTGATTGCTTCATCAAGCGGCCGGGCCGAGTGCAGGCGTTGTGGCAAACACTTGATGGCCTTTGCCAGGGTGCCCGGATCCCTTACCGCCTGAGGTGCCAGCTCATGCAATAAGGCTGCCCGGGCACCACTGAAGGCAAGTCGCTTGCGCAGAAAATTGGCCTGCGATTGTTTGCCCCGGGGCTGCGCCAGAATGCCTCTGATCTCAGCCAGCGTGCGGTCGGGCAGCAGATCCCAGTAAATGTGCGTAAAGCCTTCGCGTTCGATGCGCTGCTGGAGAGTGCGCGACGCGTGGTAGATCAATCCGCCCTGTACACCGTGCCGGCTGATCATGGCTTCGCCCACCCGCCATTGCGGTGAATCCGCGTCAACTGACAATGCCACCGACTTTAACGGTTGACCCGCGAAGTGATGGCGCATGAACTCGCTCCATGGGTAGTCAAAACCGCAGTTGGAGGGCGTAAATGGTGACAACTGGACGCCGGAGCGCGCCAGCAGCGACTGCCAGCGCCCATCGGAGCCAAGCCGGGACCAGCTGCCACCACCGAGTGCCAATACCACCGCTCTTGCACTGATCTCCAATGATCGCACCGCCCGTCCAGGGGCGCTGACTTCGAATACCAGACGATGTGCCCCGACCATGGCCGACCAGTCAGTCCAGCGGTGACGGGTGTGGATACGAACACCCTGCAGGCGCAATCGTTGCAACCACAACCGCAACATTGGAGAGGCCTTTTTCTGCACCGGGAAAACCCGTCCCGAGCTACCGGTAAACGTCTCAATGCCGAGCGTTGCTGCCCAGTTCTGCAGCTGCTCCGGGCCAAAATCGCTTAGCCAGGGCCGCACCTGCTCAGCATGGCTGTAACGACCGACAAACGCCTCATGGTCCTCGCTATGCGTGAGGTTGAGGCCGCCGATACCGGCGCGAAGGAATTTGCGGCCGACAGACGGCATGGCATCGAACAGATCGACCTGATAACCCGCCGCAGCCACCTGCTCGGCAGCCATCAGCCCGGCCGGCCCGGCACCAATCACCACAACTGACTGCAATTGACTCTCCGACGTCGGCTCGGTCCCGGTCACAAAGGTCTCCCCGTTTCATGGCTGTTGACGACCACAGCGGCAATCCAGACACATGATAACCCGCCAGCGACTGCAGCGGGCGGGCAATGCTTGAAAATTACTGGTGGCCTCTGCATTTTGATGCCCAGACCATTGTCAGACCCGACCTTACTTGATAAAGTCCGGAGCGATAACCACAAAGTCATTGGTGATACTTATGTTTGACCGGAACAAAGACAAACAGGACAAACCCGAAACCTCGGCCGCGCCGGCGGTGGAATCGAGTTACAGTAGCGCTCCACGGCCTGCTGCTGCCGCCAGCTCGGGCAAGTCTGCTACGCTTGGCGCCACCATCAAGGTAAAGGGTGATATCAGCGGTGACGAAAATCTGCTGATCGAAGGTCAGGTAGAAGGCACCGTGAATCTGGCATCCCACGAACTGAGCATTGGCAAATCCGGCAAGGTTCATGCGGACGTCACGGCCAAGGTGATTCGTATCGACGGTGAAGTTCACGGCGATATCACTGGCAAGGAAAAAGTCTTTGTTTCCAGCACCAGTACCATCAAGGGCAATATAATCACGCCAAAAATGACACTGGAAGAAGGTGCTCGCTTTAAAGGCACCATCGATATTGATCCCAGTCACGCCAATGGCGGCGCATCAGTGGCTTCGTTCAAATCAGGCAATCCGACCGATAAAACCAGCTGAACCGTGAACCTCGCCGAGCAATTGACAGTGACAGTGACCGAGACACTGCCCAGCCGATTAATGCCCGATATTCTGCATCGACTTGCAGACGTATCGCCATTGATGGTGCTGGACGTCGGCTTTGGTGTTCATGAGACAGTCGCCCACTTTGGCAACCGGCGTTGCAAACTGCATTTCTGTGGTTTGCCCGATGCCGTGGCGTCACCACCAGTTATTGCCGGTCCCGCCCGCAAGACCGGCAAGATTATTGACGAGTCCGCCCGTCAGGAAGAACTGCTTGATGCCTGGCGCGAGCGCTTCCGGCAAGCTCTGAACTTTTCGGCAGAAACCCAATTTGATCTGTGCCTGTTCTGGGACTCTTTCAACTATATGGATGACCTGGCACTAAAGGCTTTTTTCGAGGTATTGCATCCTTTTATCCGCAAGGAAACACTGGGACACGGCCTGATCCAGTTGAAAGATGACAGGCAGGTAACCAACCGCGAATATGGCATACAGGCGCAGGATCAACTGGTCATGCATCCCGGCCGTCATGCATCACTGGTCAGCCATCCGCGTCCTCAGGCCAGGGTCGCGTCAATGCTCAAAGGTTTTGCGGTGAGCCACGGTGTTCTGCGTCGCGACGGTCTTCTGGAAGTGTCGTTAAAAAGCGTATAAGCCTGTTCAGGCCTGCAACAATGCCCTGATGCCGTCAATCGCCCGGTCTACGTGGGCCTCGGTATTGTATATCCCCGGACACAAACGCAGGCCGCCTGTACCGGCTCCGGCGATGCCATATTCGGCGTAAAGCCGGTTGGCGAGTGCACCTGCCTGACCATCCGGTACTGCCACAATGCACACACCAAAACTCAACGATGCATCAGACGGGGTGACCAACGGTATACCCAGCGCCTGCACGCCACTTTTCAGACGCTGCGACAGCGCGACAATACGCTGCTCTATGCGTGACGCACCGATATGATCATGAATTCTCGCGGTCAGACCCAGCGCCGCCAGGGCCGCGTCATCACGTTGCCCGAGAGACTCGAATTTACGCGCCCCGCGTTGCCGGGTCTCCGCCCCATCGCCCCAGCCGGATGCCACTACCCCCGGCCAGATGCGCGTCTGCACCGGCTCTCTGACATACAGCAGACCTACTTCCTTGGGCCCCATATACCACTTGTGGGCGCTGGCCGTGTAGGCGTCAACACCAAGCGTGCGCAAATCCAGATCCATCGCGCCCCAGGTCTGGGCGCCGTCAAGATGGACAAATATGCCGCGGGCATGCGCCGCAGCAACCAGCTCGGCCACTGGCAGCTTTATCCCGCTGACATTGGACACATGTGTCAGCGCCAGTACCCGTGTACGATCGGAAAACTGGTTCACAAAAGCGCTGACCAGATTTTCGACGTTAACATCCGCCGGTGTTGGTACCGCTTTAACCGAAAATCCGTAGCGCGCCGCGCGGACCTGCCAGGCAACATGGTTGGTCGGATGATTCTCATCCCAGATAATCACTTCCTCACCACGCTCAAGCGACAGACCGTTATTGATGATATTATTTGCTTCACTGGTATTACGCACCAGTGCCACTTCATCAACACTGACCTTTAACTGGGCTGCCACCCGGCTCCGAGTATCTTCCAGAAAGCCGGAGAACTTGGCGCGATTATTAAAGGAGCAGTCCTGATCAATGTCCGCTGTCATCGCTGACACGTGTTGTGCCACCGGCTGGAATGAAGGACACAGGTTAGCCGCATTCATCGGTACCGCGTCTTCCCTGAACGCAAACTGCTGACGCACGCTCTGCCAGTAACTGTCATCGTCTGCTACAGCAAACAATGTATCGACGTCCTGCTGCGCCTGCGCCAGTCTCGAGTGCAGACCGGCAGCACCCAGCAGCAGAGCGCCGGAGGTCTGCAAAAAGCGGCGGCGCGAAGCACTACTGTCAGTCATGATCATCTCCGTTTATTCGCCAATGCGGCGACCACCGACCCAGGTTTGGGCGACATCGACCTGCCACAACTGTGACGGCTCGATGGCAAAAACATCCTGCTCCAGCAAAATGAAATCGGCGAGCTTGCCAGGCTCCAGCGAGCCCAGAATATCTTCCTGGTGCGCCGCGTAGGCAGCGTCCAGCGTGAAACTGGTCAATGCCTCGTCCAGCGTCATGCGCTCTTCCGGAAACCAGCCGCCCGGGGGCTGGCTCTGATGATCCTGCCGCGTGACGGCCGCATGCAAGCCAAAAAACGGATTCGGTGACTCTACCGGAAAGTCCGAGCCGTTGGCTATGATGGCACCCGCATCCATCAGTTTGCGCCAGGCGTAGGCGCCCTGAATACGCACTTCCCCCAGTCTGTCCTGGGCCATGTTCTTGTCACTGGTGGCATGCGTCGCCTGCATCGAGGGAATGACATTGAGCTCGTTGAAACGCAGGATATCCTCGTACCGCAGAACCTGGGCGTGCTCAATACGATGCCGCTGATCGGCAGTACCTGTGCGCTGAATCAGCGCCTCATAATTGTCCAGGACAATCATGTTGGCGCCGTCGCCGATGGCATGCACGTTGACCTGAAAACCCGATTGCATGGATATTTCCATCAGTTGCGTCAGCCGCTCAGGTGACAACAGTAACAGACCCCGGTGGCCGGGCTGATCCGAATATTCCTCATTCAGGTAGGCACCGCGGCTGCCCAGAGCTCCGTCAGCAGATATCTTTACGCTACGCACAGCAAGGGTATGGTCATCGCTGATGTAGTGACCCTCGGCCAGCCGGTCGGCCAGTTGGTCATCACCGCCGGCCAGCATGACATAAACCCGGATCGGCAGCGGTCCGTCCTCAAGCAACTCCCGATATGCCTGCAAGGTGGTGCTGGATACGCCTGCATCATGCACGCTGGTCAGACCCTGCCCTGCCAACGCCAGCATAGCCTGGCGCAGGGCCATTTTCTGGTCGTCGATGCTGAGATCCGGAATATGTCGCGTGATATAACGCATCGCGGTATCCACGAAAGTACCGGTCGGGCGTCCCTCGGCATCGCGGATGATCATGCCGCCATCCGGATCAGGTGTACTGGCGTCGATACCGGCCAGATCCATGGCCGCCTGGTTGGCCCAGCCTGCGTGCCCATCCACCCGGCTGAACCACATGGGCGTTTCCGGGGCGACCTGTGCCAAGGTCTCGGCACTGGGGAATGCATTGCTGTCCCACAATACCTGATTCCAGCCTCGGCCCTGAATCCATTGCAGCTCCGGATTGGCCTGCTGAAACGCCTGCACCCTGGCCACAGCGTCCTGCTCGGAGCGGGTGCCTGTCATATCTACGCGCAACAGGCTGAGGCCATAGTTAAGCACATGGCCGTGAGCATCAATCAGTCCCGGCAACAGGGTTTTGCCCTCACCGTCGAGAATGGTCATGCTGTCGTCCTCCGGCAGCTCATCACCGTCAGCGAAAAGTCGGTCTATGGTATTGCCCGTAAACTGAATGGCCGTAAACCGCATACGCTCGCGAGGGCTGCCGGCACCTTCCCCGTCCAGCATGGTATAACCGTTCACGTTGGTCAGTAACGTGGTCTGTGCCATCAGCGTCGAAGGCGCCAATGTAATCGACAGCAGCAGTACTACTGTGCCGGAAAGCAGACGGCTGGCATTGACAATCTGGCAGTAACGCAGTGCGCGAAAGGGAGAGAACATAAGCAGGTTTCCGGTTTCAGGTTGTTGTATCTTTTAACAGGCAAGTGTACCGCTAACACAGGGGTTGGTATACGCTTGATTTTGTACGTTATACTGCCACCACAATAAAGATAACCAAGGATGCCCCTGCCATGTTGAACCGCCTCGTTACTGTTTGTCCGATCCGCGTCACGCTTGCAGCCCTGGGCTTCGCACTGCTGTTGTCTTCGTCACTGCAGGCAGCAGAACTGACGCTGGTCCGGTTTGGACCGGCAGGCGCAGAAAAGCCCGGGCTGATAGACGCACAGGGCAGGATCCGTGATCTGTCCGACCACCTGAGCGATCTGACACCCGAGCAGTTGTCAGATGCAAATCTGGCACGTATTGCTGCCATTGCTCACGACAGCCTGCCATTGGTCAGCGCCGATACCAGGCTGGCAGCACCGGTTACCGGCGTAGGCAAAATCATCGCCATCGGCTTCAACTACATCGACCATGCTGCCGAAATGGCAGTTGAGGTTCCCGAGGAACCACTGGTCTTCAGCAAAGCGGTGTCCGCGCTCAGTAACCCGTTTGATCCGGTCATAGAACCGCGCGCCGCCACCAAACTGGACTATGAGGCGGAACTGGTGGTGGTCATCGGTAAACGCGCGCAGTACGTAGATGTTGCCGACGCGCTCTCTCATGTTGCCGGCTACACCGTCGGCAATGACGTATCCGAACGCGCCTTCCAGCGCGAACGCGCGGGCCAGTTCATCAAAGGCAAAAGTGCCGATTCATTCGCCCCGTTCGGCCCCTGGCTGGTAACCCGTGACAGCATTGATGACGTGCAGAATCTGGCCGTGTGGTCGGAGATCAACGGCGAGATGCGCCAGCAGGGCAATACCAGTCAGATGGTGTTTGGTGTCGCCGAGATCGTCAGCTACCTGAGCCAGTTCATGACGCTGATGCCTGGCGATCTGATCTACACCGGCACGCCGGAAGGTGTTGGTGATGGCTTCACGCCACCCAAATACCTCAAGGTGGGCGACACCATTCGCATCGGTATCGACGGACTGGGTGAACTTCGTCAGGAGGTCGTGGCAGGCCCATGACACCCGGCATCAATGCTGCAAAAAAGGCCGGTGTAGCTCATCGCATTCATGAGTACAGTCATGACGCCGGACACCCGTCGTATGGCCTGGAGGCGGCTGAGAAAATGGCGGTGCCTGCACAGCAGGTCTTCAAAACCCTGGTCGTGGCGCTGGACGGCAAGGCTATGGCAGTGGGCATTGTTCCCGTTACCCACCAGCTGAGCCTCAAGCAGATGGCCAGGGCTGCTGGCAGCAAAAAAGCCGCCATGGCTGCAGCGGCAGATGTGCAACGCAGCACCGGGTATGTGCTGGGCGGGGTCAGTCCACTGGGACAAAAAAAACGCCTGCCCACTTTTATTGACAGTTCAGCCCGTGACTATGCCAGGGTTTATGTCAGCGCCGGTCGTCGCGGGCTGGAGATTGAACTCAACCCTGACGACCTGCGCAGGCTGACCGACGGCACGTTTGCCGGTCTGACTGACAATGACTGACAATGACTGACAAAGGCAGACGAGACCGTCGCGCTCCGCTTCATTCAATAGCGTCATAAACCAGTGTTTTGAAACTCTCACGAAACCCGTTACCGCTGGCCGGTGAAATCTGGGCCATGATAATGGTGACCATGTTCTCTTCGGGATCGATCCAGAAACGCGTGCCGGCCGACCCGTCCCACCAGTACTCACCTTCGTTGACGGTATGATTGTAGGTGTCTGCTTCCAGGACCACGGCCATACCGCCCAGACTCCAGCCTGACCCGCGCCAGTAGCCGCCGCTGCCGATGGGCAGCAGAGCCTCCGGCACTGCGTTCTCCGCCATCATCCGCACCACCGCCGGGCTGACCAGTTGCTCGCCATTCACCCGACCATTGTCCAGAAACAACTGCGAAAAACGTAAAAAATCCATGGTCGACGAAACCAGACCGACTCCGGCGCTGCTCAGTGCGCGCGGCTCGGTAACGGGAATGCTCTCCATTTCATGGGCCAGCAGCTGACCGCTATCGTCAGGGCGATACACAGTTGCCAGACGCTCGGTTCGGGCCGGATCAACGTAAAACACGGTGTCGCTCATGCCCAACGGAGCAAAGATGCGTTGTTGAAAGAACGTGCCTATATCTTGCCCGGACACCACCTCAATGACCCTGCCCAGCACCTCGGCATGCAGGCCATAACGATAAGCTGTACCCGGGTCCTCAAACAGAGGTAGCTGCGCGACATTGTCGACTACCTGGGCAAGCGACTGATCGTAGCTATGCACATTGTGCGTCCGATACAGGGCGCTGCTGCGACTGCCCAGACCAGAGGTATGCGTCAGCAACTGCGCCAGCGTAATGTCACCCTGGCGCGGACGGGTGGCGGATACATCCGTGCTGCCAGCGTCCACCAGCACCTGCTGGTCTGCAAACTGCGGCAGGTAGGTGTGCAGGGTATCGTTGACGTCCAGCAGCCCCTCATCGTGAAGCATCAAAATGCCCAACGCTGTTATTGGCCGGGTCATGGAATAGGTACGAAACAGCGCATCAAAGGGCATCTTCGCACCTGCAGCGATATCCCGCATACCCAGAGCTTCGGCGTAGACCAGCTGACTGTCACGAACCACCGCTGCCACCACACCGGCTATATCACCGGCATCCACCCGTGCCTGCAGGTCCGCGGTGGCCAGTGCCAGCTTTTCCGCAGACAGTCCAACGGCACCAGGCGCGCTGCGCTCGAAGGTTTGCGCGTGCACGCCGGGCGCAGTCAGCGCGACAACGCCGGCCATGACCAAGGCACGCACGGATGACAGAGAAGCAGTTTTCATCAGCAGATTCCGCGTATCAGGTTGGTTTTATATCGCCGGTGTCGGCAGCTCGAGCCTAGCCACCGCTCAGTGCACCCACTATCTGCACACGCTCGTGCCCGTGCAAAGGTGTATCCAGCGTTCTGACCATGGTTTCGCCGACAAAAACAGCAATGTGACGCCGGATGTTACCGTGTTCATCAACAAAGCGAAATCGGATTCCGGGATACAGATCATCCAGCGCCAGGGTCAGCTGTTGCAAATCGGGACACGCCGACGCCTCAATGACGAGCTCGCGAACGCCCTGCGTATAGGATTCCAGCTGGCTGGGAATGATCACCCGAATCATGTCCGACTCACCACTTCCACCGAATAGATCTGGGGCAGATCCATGGCCAACCCCTCCCAGGTCTCGCCCTCGTCAAAACTGCCCCATAACTGGCCATTGGTGGTGCCCAGATACACTCCCGTCGGCGTCCGGGCATCAACGGCCATGCACTGGCGCTTGACCGTCCACCAGGCCTGCTGTCGCGGGAATCCGGTATCCTGGCGCTGCCAGCTTAGACCACCGTCGCGGCTACAGTAGACGGCCGGTTTGCCATCCGGGCTGGTGCGTGGCCACAGCCCGGAACCGTCCATGGGGAATACCCACAGCGTATCCGGGTCCTGTGGATGCAGCACCACCGGAAACCCGATATCCCCGACCTGCGCCGGCAGATTGTTACCAATACGCTGCCAGATATCACCACGATCACGGTCAAGGCGATACATGCCACAATGGTTCTGGTGGTACAGTCGATGACTGGCCAGGGGATGCATGGCCACACAATGCGGATCATGACCAAACTCGTATTCGCTGCCGTCCTCTTTGGGCGGGAAAAAATCAGTGGCCACACCCCTGTTCAGCGGGACCCAGCTGTCACCACCATCATGGCTTTCGAAAATGCCGCCACTGGACATACCGATGATCAGGTGCTGCCCATTGCCCGGATCAACGATGATCGAGTGCAGCTTGGGGCCATCGGGTGTGCCATCCTTGTCGCCGCCACGCCAGTCGCCGAAAGCAGGGTGATTGTTTAGCCCTTCGACTTCCTGCCAGTGCATGCCACCATCCGTCGACCTGAATAAACCCTGGGGGGATGTTCCGGCATACCAGACCTCAGGTTCACTGGCATGGCCCGGGGTCAACCAGAACACATGGTCAACTGTTCGCGCACTGCCTGGCGCAAAGGCCGGCGGATATGCAGCTTCCTCCCAGCTCTTGCCGTCATCGTGTGACCGCATGATCGAGGGCCCCAGATGACCTCCGCCTATCGACATCATCTGATGGCCGGGCTGACGCGGGTCCGCCACATAGTGATAGACCACCGAGCCCAGATTCAGCGGGCCATTGAGGCTCCAGGCCTTCCGCGTGGCCGCGATAGTCAGCGTCCATGCCCCCTTGCGCGTGCCTATCAATACTGTTTCTGCACTCATGCCTGGTCCTCTTGTAAATCCTTTTTGTTGCCTTGTTTTTGATTGGTCGTGCTAACAGTTTGCGAATCGACAGTTTAGTAGATAATTGCATTGACTCGGCAAAAACGCATGGTTTATGCTTCGAGCGGTCGATCGCACAGAATGCTCTGACAAAACAAAGTGTTATGAAAAGTAACAAACTGATCATTCTGTGAAGATTGGTAACACTTTCCAAGATAGTAACTGCTTTTGAAAGTGTGCAGGACCCATAACAAGCGCGATAGATTCTGTCGCGCAACATGTGAAAGACCGTCTGACCCAATAAGAAAAATCAAACTGATGAAGAGAGCCATAACAGGCTTCTGAACGCAGACGAAATAGAGTCGAGCATTACTATTCTGACGCCCAGAAAAATCTGTGTGGCTTATTTGTATGTCTGATTTTTGCCCAATTGGCAGGCAACCATCTAACCGCTGCAATAATAAGTACTAAGGGGGGGAAACCCGATGAGATTGAAAGAGCTATACCGGTGCATCGCTTGCGCATCACTGGTCGCACCCACGCTGGTTTTTGCACAACAACAGCCTGAAATAGAAGAGGTTGTTGTCACTGGTTCCTTGATCCGTGGCACACCCGTGGACGCCGCACTACCGGTTGAAACCTACACCGCTGCTGACATGCAGCTGTCCGGTTCACCTTCAGCACTGGAATTCGCCAAAAGCCTGAGCATCTCGGGCGCCACTTCCGGTGAGTCCTACTACTTCGGCGGTGCCGGCCTGACCGGCAGCGTCAGCTACAACCTGCGTGGCATCGGTGCGGACAAGACACTGTCCCTGTTTAACGGCCGTCGCGTCACCCAGAACACCTCCGTCATTCCATCCATTGCACTGGCGCGTACCGAGATCCTGAAGGACGGCGCCGCAGTAACCTACGGTGCGGATGCTACCGGTGGTGTGGTCAACTTTATCAGCGTCGACAGTTTTGACGGCATTGAAGTGCAAGGCTCCTACAAGGCCATCGATGGTTCCGACGGTGATTTCAACGTAGGTATCATCGGTGGTTTCGGTGGCGATTACACAGATGTGGTCTGGGCCGCCCAGTGGGATCATCGCTCGCAGATGGGCACCACCGAGCGTGATTTCGCCAGCCAGCCTTACTCGGTTAACCCGGCGCCCTGGTCAGATCTGACCAACCTGGCAGCCTGGACTGCCCGTGGCCCGCTGCCGGCAACGCCAGGCAACACAGCCAACAGTGAATTCGGCCCGGTTTATGGACTGGCTACTGACTTCACCAACGAATCATGTAACGCAGTCGGTGGTATTGTTGACCCCAGCCGCGGATTCCAGGGATGCCGATACAACTACATTCCTTATTACGACCTGGTTGCGGATAATGACATCTACCGCCTGTTCGGCCAGGTGAGCACCGAAATCAGTGCCCAGCACAGCTTTACGGCCCGGGCTGCTTACTCCCAGGTCTCTACGCCCAATGCCTACGGTTCTCCTTCACAGCCGGTTATCCGTGGCCCTGCGCGTGCTGCGGGCGCGGCGTACCAGCTTTACGTGCCCAAAAACAACCCGTACGTAGATGAGTTTGCCCAGCGCACCGGCTTCGCCAACAACCCGCTGTACGCGGTGACTCAAGGTTTCACGCCGATACTCTACCGTGCCTTCGCTCACGGCGGCCTGGACACATTCGCTGAAAGTGGCCGTCACAGCACGCCAAGCGAAATCGACAACCGCTTCATGCACCTGACTGCTGGTTTTGACGGCGAACTGAACATCGGCAGTGGCATTTTCTACGATGCAGCACTGACCTATAACCAGTCGCACATCACAGCAGACAGCCCCGATATCGCGATTTATCGCCTGCAGGAAGCACTAAGCGGTTTTGGTGGCCCCAACTGTAACGTGACTGACCTGAACCCTGACCGTTTTGGTACGCAAAACCCGGGTGCAGCAGGCACCAATGGCTGCATGTGGTACAACCCCTTTGCGTCCAACTTCGCCGGCCAGCCGGTACTTGGCCTGGCTAACCCCAGCTACGTACCGGGTTCCGAAAACCCGGATGAGCTGATTCGCTGGATGTTTGATGACCGCTACGACGAAGAAATCAACTGGAACGTGACGGCCGACCTGGTCTTCAGCGGCGAAACGCCAATCGAACTGCCAGGTGGTATGGTGTCGTGGGGTGCCGGTGCTCAATGGCGTAATACCAAAGAGCGCGAAGTCGTGCCCAGCCCGCTTTACAACGGCATGCAGCCATGTGCATGGCCGGAGCAGGAGCCAGCGCAGCCGGAATCACCTTCCTATACTGGCTGTACGCCTGACGCACCGGGTCCGTTCCAGTTCTTCAGCACGAATATTCCTGATGCCACCAAACAGACTCAGGAATCCGTGTTTACGGAATTCAACCTGCCAATCCTGGACACTCTGTACATGGCAGCCGCCGTGCGCTACGAGCAGTTCTCTGGCGGTCTGGACGCCACGGTATACAAGATTTCCGGTAAGTGGGATGCCACTGAAAATATCGCCTTCCGTGGTTCTTACGGTACCAACTACCAGGCACCTGGCGCAGGTATCGTTCCCGGCGAGGTTACCTCCGGGACAACCAACTACACCCGCGCAGGCGGTGCATGGCGCGGTTCACAGACCTTTACCCGGTCTGATATCGAGCCGGAAGAAGCGACTGTAGCCAGCGTCGGTGCCATCTGGCAATCCGAAGGTTTCACTGCCGGCAGCGACTTCCAGTTCATCGTTGACTACTTTGATATCGAAGTGGAAAAAGAACTGGGCCTGCTCGCCAACGCCAACCTGATTGCCAACTCGGTATTCAGCATTCCGCCAAGCGGCTCAGGTGCCGTGCCTAACGACGGCAGCGCATTGGCAGACTGCTCACACCCGCTGATTGATCGTGTCATTTTCAATGGCGGTGCTTGCGTACAGGGCGTCTCCACTGCGTCTGACTTTGCCCAGATCCGTACCGACTTTGGTAACGGTCCTGGTCAGCAGACCAAAGGTTTCGACGTTCAGACCAGCTATGGCATGCCCGCTTTTGCAGGTGACCTGGAATTCCGTCTGACTGCTACCAAGGTGCAGGAGTTCATGTTTACGCCAACCTTGCTGGATGGCTTTGAAGTCGCGCCGGCACGAGATCGTCTTGGCTTCCTGAACTACGAAACCATCGCCAACGCCATCTCTGACTGGCGCGGCAACTTCACCACCAACTACTCACAGGGCGACCACAACTTCCGTCTGTCAGTGCAGTATGTCAGTGGTGTGAAGGACGAGCGCTTCTATAACGATGATGGCTCGCGAGTAGGCGATGCAGCGTTGACGCCTGCTGGTTATCAGCCAGGCACTACAACGCCGTTTGGCCCCAGCACCTATGGTATCGATGGTAAGGACTGGATTGTTGCTGACTTCCACTACACGGTGGATCTGCCAGCTGAAACCACACTGACCGCGTCCATCGTCAATATCTTTGACGAAATGCCACCGGCATCACGCCAGGAGCTGGGTTACGATCCGCGTATCGGCAACCCTCTGGGCCGCACGTTTGAAATAGGCCTGCGCAAGCAGTTCTAAAACTAGCGTCAATGCTCCAAAAAAAAGCCCTGCTCTTTTGAGCGGGGCTTTTTTTTGTGCGCAACAACGGTATGAAACTTGCTGTACTCCCTATGCCCAAGCCTTTTCCCCGGAATACACGTCATTTAACGCATTAAAAACGAATTTTTCCTGCGTTTCATGCTCCGGAACAGGGCGCAGGCAGGCTGTGCGCGCCAAAAGCAGGCATTACCAGAACAGCGAACTGTTTTGGACAGCTATTTTCTTGAATGAACCGTCATGAGGCACGGACAGCAAAACATGGCTGTTGCGGGACAAACGGCTGATGAAAGCAACTCAACATATATTCAGGGTCAGACGCACCTACAATGTCTGGGTCGGAAACGAGACACTCGAAGACTACGCGTTGCGCTTCACCGCTATCAAGGCGCGACGCTGGAGCATCGAACATGTCGCAAAAACAGCGTTGGGTGCCACTGCCTTCCTGGCTCTGGAAGCCATTGCTGCGGCGGTGACGCTCAGCTATGGCGCCGTCAATGCCATCGCCGCCATGATCGCGGTCGGACTTGTCATTCTGCTGACGGGCGTACCGATCGCCTACAATGCCGCCAAGTACGGACTGGACATCGATCTGCTGACCCGCGGCGCCGGGTTTGGTTATCTTGGTTCAACGATCACATCGTTGATCTACGCCTCATTTACCTTTATCTTTTTTGCCATCGAAGGTGCCATCCTCGCCGCAGCCCTGCAGGCCCTACTCGGCATCCCTCTGTGGCTGGGCTACATCATCTGCGCTGTCGCCGTCATACCCATCGTTACCCACGGCATTACCATCATCAGCAAATTTCAGGTCGGCACGCAGACGTTCTGGCTGTTTCTGCAATGTACCGCACTGGCAGTCATCGCCTGGTTCGAGTTCGCCCGCGTCAGCGACTGGACTGCCTACATGCCGGAGAACACCGGTGCGACAGCCGCCAGCAACGGCTTCAGCCTGGCGCTGTTCGGTTCATCGGTGGCGATCATGTTTTCCCTTGTTGCGCAGATTGGTGAACAGGTCGATTACCTGCGCTTCATGCCGGAAAAGACCCGCGAGAACAAACGCCGGTGGTGGTTCTGGCTGTTGCTGGCGGGACCCGGCTGGATCTTCATCGGCATCATCAAAATGCTGCTCGGCTCCTTTCTTGCGTACCTTGCCATTAGCGCTGGCGATACACCGGAGCGTGCCGCCGACCCAACCTACATGTACCAGATGGTATTCAACTACCTGACGCAGTCCCCGACGCTGTCACTGGTGCTGGCCGGGCTGATGGTAGTGGTCTCGCAAATGAAGATTAACGTCACCAACGCCTATGCGGGCTCCATCGCCTGGTCGAACTTTTTCTCGCGCCTGACCCACAGCCACCCGGGCCGTGTGGTGTGGCTGGTTTTCAACGTCGCCATTGCACTGCTACTGATGGAACTGGGTATGTACCGGGCGCTGGAAGCCATTCTGGGACTGTTTGCCATCGTCACCCTGAGCTGGCTGGGCTCCCTGTCGGCTGACCTGCTGATCAACAAACCGCTGGGACTGAGCCCGTCCTACGTGGAATTCAAACGTGCGCATCTGTATGACATCAACCCGGTGGGTACCGTCTCGGTCATTATCGCCTCGGTCGCTGGTGTACTGTGCTACATGGGTCTTTTCGGTGACACGGCCGGCCATCTTGCACACTTCATCAGCCTGGGCATCTGTTTCATCTCCGTACCCGCACTGGCAATGCTGACACGCGGACGTTTTTATCTAGCGCGCCAATCGCCGCAGATCGATGATCTCCTGCAAATTCAGGATGCCGACAACACGCTGGAATGCTGCATTTGCGAAAACCGTTTTGAGCGCGATGATATCGCCTACTGTCCGGCCTATCAGGGAGCCATCTGCTCGTTGTGTTGCTCGCTGGACTCGCGCTGCATGGATGTCTGCAAACCCGACGGACGTCTGAGCAATCAGCTGGAACAGTGGCTGCGGCCACTGTTACCCGATGCGATCTTCTCGACCGAAAACCGACGCATGGTCAGGTTCTTTGTCCTGTTCACTACCGCCAATACCTTCAGCGCGGCGCTGCTGGCCCTGATTTATTACCAGATGCAGCCGACATCTGCCGCCGAAATCATTCTGCTTCAGCAGGCGCTTTGGACTCTGTTTTTTATCCTGCTGATCATCCTGGGTGTCGTGTGCTGGCTGCATCTGCTGGCCAGTGAAAGCCGCGAAGTGGCACAACAGGAGTCGGCGCGGCAGACCAGCCGGTTGTTGCTGGAGATCGAGGCCCATAACCAGACCGATCTGGAGCTGCAGAAGGCCAAAGAACTGGCAGAACGTGCCAACGACGCCAAAAGCCGCTACCTGTCGGGCATCAGTCACGAGCTGCGCACACCGCTGCAGGCCATACTGGGTTATGCACAATTACTGACTCAGCGCGTTGACATACCCGAGAAACACCGTAATGCCATCCAGATTATCAAACGCAGCGGCGAGCATCTGGCCGGTCTGATAGAAGGCCTGTTGGACATCTCCAAGATCGAAGCAGGTCGTCTGGAGATTTATCGGAATCGGGTAAAACTGCCTGACCTGATCGATCAGATGATCCAGATGTTCCGCACCATGGCGTTGGAAAAAGGCATCGAATTCAGTTGCCACATACATAACCGGTTGCCCGACTACGTCACCACGGACGAAAAACGCTTGCGCCAGATCCTGATCAATCTGCTGTCCAATGCCATCAAATACACACACCAGGGCAGTGTCGAATTCCATGTTCATTATCGCAGCGAGGTCGCCGAGTTTGCGGTGATAGATACCGGTGTGGGGATCAATGACAAGGACCTGCATCGCATCCTGGATCCGTTCGAGCGCGTCAGGAATATAGATGCGCCGAACGTACCAGGCACCGGACTGGGCCTGACCATTGTGCGTCTGCTTACCGAAATCATGGGTGGCGAACTGGATATAAGCAGTACGCCCGGTGAAGGCAGCTGCTTCAAGGTGTCACTGATGTTGTCCCGCATCAGCGAACCGGTTATTGAAACCCCGCCCCAACGCCTGATCAGCGGCTACAGCGGCAACCGCAAAATCATCATGGTGGTTGACGATGATCCCATTCACCGCGGGCTGATGGGGGACCTGCTGCATCCTCTGGGATTGACCACCTTCGAGGCGCGCGATGCTCACGACTGCCTGGACGCACTTAAAACCGTGACACCTGACCTGTTCCTGCTGGATGTAAGCATGCCCGGCATTGACGGACTGGTGCTGGCTGATATGCTCCGGAAGAAGAACTTTGAGCAACCCATCATCATGATTTCCGCGGACGCACACGAACGTCATCGCAATTCGCAATCGCCAAGCGCTCACGATGACTATCTGGTCAAACCCATCAATAATCAGCAATTGCTCGAGAGTATCGGCAGCCTGCTGTCTCTGAACTGGGTACGCAGCAGCGATACACCCCAGTCAACGGTGGTTGATCCGGCAGCCATTTATCATCCGAAGTTGCTGGCGCTCGCCAATCATGAGCTGGTCCGTGAACTGCTAGCTTACGCTGACCTGGGTTACAAACGCGGTGTCAGCAACAAGCTGGAGGAAATGTCCGAAAACGGATTGATAGACGACAACACGCTGGCCTATTGCCAGCAGCTTGCCAGTGCGATGCAGTTTGCGGCGCTGGCAGGTGCGTTCAGAGTGGCCTGACAATGCACACAGACAGTCTCAACTACAACCGACCATGGAGCTTGATACACACATGCCAGAAATACAGAGACGTGACGAGAGCACTATGAACAAAAAATCATATTCCAATGTCATATTGGTCGTTGACGATTCACCGGAGTCGCTGAGTTTTGTCAACGATACACTTGAAGAAGCGGGCTACGATGTCCTGGTGGCGCTGGAAGGCAAACAGGCGCTGACCATCGCCCGGCGTATCCGGCCTGACATGATACTGATGGACGCCATCATGCCGCACAAGGACGGCTTTGACACCTGCCGTGAACTTCGCGCAATTCCGGAGCTGGCGGCGATTCCGGTGATTTTCATGACCGGCCTCACCGATTCCGGGAGCGTTGTTCGCGGTCTTGAGGCCGGTGGTGTGGACTACCTGACCAAACCCATCAACCCGGATGAATTGCTGGCCCGCATGACCGTCCATCTGAGCAATGCCAAATTGACCAGCAGTGCCTACAACGCCCTCGACTCCACCGGTCAACACCTGTTCTCGGTAGACACACAAGGGCGCATCCTTTGGGCAACTCCGCAGACCCTGGCGCTGTTTGCCCGGGCGGGCGCCAGCGAAAGCTGGCAAAAAACCGAGCTGGCCGCAGCACTGAGCGACTGGCTGTCGCCACCCGAGCCCAGACAGCGCCAGACCGACCAGACGCTGGTGTTAACCGTGAGCAGCAAAAATGGGCCGCTGACACAGGAGAAACGTCTGACGGTGGCGTTTATCCGGCATATCAATAACGAGGAAAAGCTGCTTAAGCTGTCAGAGGCAAACGAGAGTTCCGGCGAAGACCTGCTACGGGAAAAACTCGAACTGACCAAGCGCGAGTCAGAAGTGCTTACCTGGATAAGTCAGGGCAAGACCAATTGGGAGACCGCCCAGATATTGCAGATGAGCCCGCGTACAGTCAACAAACATCTTGAGCAGATTTTCAAGAAATTGAACGTACAAAACCGCACGGCTGCGGCGCGCATTGCGCTGAGCATCCTGGAGCGAGACTGACATCAGCAGACTCGCTCCGGCAAATGCCCGGCAATCAGTCCCGCTTGTCAGACTTGCGGTGGCGAACATATTGCACGGCCAGCAACACTACCAGAGCGATAGCAAAAGCAGCGGTAGCAGCGTGCAGCGCGTCGTGAAGCCACAAACCATCCAGACCGTGACCAGGATGCGACCAGGCCAGCACCGGTATTGCTGACAGAAAAAAAATGGCTGCCAGGCAAATTCCGACACGACATCTCGCCTTGACTGCTATCCCAGTCATGCTGGCAATCGGGTTACTCAGATTCATTGAACACTCCTTTCTGATTTGGGGAATTCGTGTGCTTCAGAAGCCAGGCTGCGGGTCAGGATTCCGTCCGGAAGGCGGTCAGGCAACATACCCTGCTCGATGATAAACGCAATGATTTCCGTCAGCCCGCTGCCTGCCTTCAGGTTGCTGAATACAAACGGTCGTTCTCCGCGCATACGTGTGGCATCTTCCCGCATGACATCCAGAGACGCGCCCACTAAAGGTGCCAGATCTGTTTTGTTGATGATCAGCAGATCCGAGCGGGTAATGCCCGGCCCACCCTTGCGCGGTATCTTGTCGCCGGCCGACACATCGATAACATACAACGTCAGGTCGGAAAGTTCCGGACTGAAAGTGGCACTGAGATTGTCGCCCCCGCTTTCAACAAAAATTACCTCCAGCTGACCATGACGCTCGATCAGCTCGTCGATGGCAGCCAGGTTCATGGAAGCATCCTCACGGATAGCCGTATGCGGACAGCCACCGGTTTCCACGCCAATGATCCGGTCGGCGCTTAACGCTTCATGCCGGGTAAGGAAATTGGCATCTTCCTTGGTATAAATGTCGTTAGTGACCACCGCGATATCGTAGTAGTCGCGCAGTACACTGCACAGGGCCCGCAACAATGCGGTCTTGCCGGAGCCAACGGGGCCGCCTACACCTACGCGCAGGGTCTGGCCCGATTTATCGTTCGTCATGGTGACTTCCTCTTTGCTATCAATTTTGCTGGTGAATCTGTGTGCGCTATTGTGCTCATGAGCGGAACAGCCGCGAGTACTGGGTTTCGTGGTGCATACTGGCAAGACTGAGTGCTGGCAGGCTGGCACCGATGCGGTCATCTGCCACATTCGCCGCCGTCGCGATGGCGGCCGGGACCAGCGCCTGCAGTGAGTGCATCATGCGCTGCGCCTGTGTCTGTCCCATGGGTAAGAGTTTGGTTGCTGCGTTAACCTGGTTCTCTATCCACGACCAGCACAGGCCCAGTGCAGCCATCGGCGCATCGATCTGCCAGTGGCGCGCGGCCTGCGCAAACGCTGTGACAAAACTCACCGGCCCATGCATGGCGAGCACAGGTACACCAAATTCAGGCAACAGCTTCTGCAGCGCCAGTCCCGTGGCAGTATCCGTCAGCTGCAATTCATGTGTTTCCCGACTGGCCAGCAGCAATGCGTTCCAGTATTGGACCGCCGCCTTATCATTTGCCGCCAGTGCCCGATCCAGTCGCAGCAGTATCGGCAGGTCCAACGCCGCCAGACTGAAGCGCAGTTGTGCACTTAACCAGCATTCAATATCCGCATCTGATTTCAGCCAGCCGGCTTCAATGGCATATTCCAGCCCGTGGGAAAAGGCATAGGCGCCCACCGGCAGACCGGCACTGCTCAGGTGCAGGAGCCGCAGCAGGGCGTGGTCAGTGGTGTTCATGCTTACCCGCAATGTCCAGTGCTTCAATCAGTCCGGTCTGCTTGCTGGCCGGCGCCGGGGGTTCATGGGAGTGTCCGCCATGACCTGTATAGGCACCCTGCTCCGGTACAAACACATGGTGCGCGTATTGCAGCGTCAAGCCTAACAGCACCAGCATTTCCTCCAGCACGTGATCGGGCAGAATACGCAACGAGCATGAACCGACCTGTACCTTAACGTGGCGGTTGCCCAGGTGATAACAGGCACGGCTGAACACCTCCCAGTCCTCACAGGATGCGATGACCACCGGCTCTATCGCCCCTTCTACCAGTACCAGGCGCCCGCACTGGCTGCGCAGATACTCGCCGACCTGGAGAGGTGTGCCGCGTGCCAGAAACAGCCTGACTTCCTCGCCTTCGGTAGAAAACAGCCGCATGCGTCCACGGTCACGTTGCTCGTGGGTCAATATCACCCGGACATCAACCGGCGCCTTGCACTGGGTTCCCAGTCGTTCGTGCACTTCCAACATGTCAAATTCCTCTGTGTAGTTGCCAGACCAGGTGGCTGGAGCAGGCGGCTAGAACAGGCTGTAGCGCTGCGCCAGCGGCAGCACGCTCGCCGGTTCGCAGGTCAACAGCTCGCCATTGGCTCGCACTTCATAAGTCTGTGCATCCACTTCGATCACCGGCAACCAGTCATTAAGAATCATGTCCTGTTTGCGAATCGTCCGGGTGTTGCGACAAGCCACCAGTTTTCGGGCCAGTCCCAGCTTGCCGAGCATGCCGGATTCCAGCGCCAGCTGACTGGTAAACGTCACCGACAGCGCCGCTGCGGCACTGCCATAGGAGCCGAACATGGGCCGATAGTGAGACGGTTGCGGTGTCGGAATCGACGCGTTGGGATCTCCCATCGGCGCCGCGGCGATCATCCCGGACTTGATAATCAGTGATGGTTTGATGCCAAAAAACGCCGGCTTCCACAGTACCAGGTCGGCCAGCTTGCCCGGCTCTATGGAGCCGACCTCATGCGCGATACCATGGGTGATAGCCGGATTGATGGTGTATTTGGCTATGTAACGACGGGCGCGAAAATTGTCAGACTCCGCCGTATCTTCCTTGAGCGGCCCGCGCTGAACTTTCATCTTGTGCGCGGTCTGCCAGGTGCGGGTGACCACTTCCCCGACCCGGCCCATGGCCTGGGAATCCGATGCAATCATGCTGAACGCGCCCAGGTCATGCAGGATGTCCTCAGCGGCAATGGTTTCCTTGCGAATACGCGAGTCGGCAAAGGCGACGTCTTCGGGTATTGCAGCATCCAGATGGTGACACACCATCAGCATGTCCAGGTGCTCATCAACGGTATTGACGGTGTAAGGACGTGTCGGATTGGTAGAAGAAGGCAGCACATTGGCAACCGAACAGGCCTTGATGATATCCGGCGCGTGGCCGCCGCCGGCGCCTTCCGTATGGTAGGTGTGAATGGCGCGATCCTTGAACGCCGCCAGCGTGTCGTCGACGAAGCCCGACTCGTTCAGGGTGTCGGTGTGAATGGCTACCTGCACATCATAATAGTCAGCGACGTTCAGACAGTTGTTGATCGACGCCGGGGTTGTCCCCCAGTCTTCATGCAATTTGAGACCACAGGCACCCGCCAGCAACTGCTCAATCAGCGGTTCAGGCAGGCTGCCGTTGCCCTTGCCCAGAAAGCCGAAGTTCATGGGCATGGCATCTGTTGCCTGCAACATCTTGCCAATATTCCAGATGCCTGGCGTACAGGTGGTAGCCTTGGTGCCGGTGGCTGGCCCTGTGCCACCACCCAGCATGGTCGTGATGCCCGACATGGTCGCCTCTTCCACCTGCTGCGGACAGATAAAATGGATGTGTGAATCGATGCCGCCGGCAGTCAGGATTTGCCCTTCACCGGCAATGATCTCGGTGCCTGGTCCGATGACAATGGTGACGCCGTCCTGCACGTCGGGGTTGCCGGCCTTGCCGATGGCCATGATACGGCCATGCTTGATACCGACATCGGCTTTGACCACACCCCAGTGATCCAGGATCAGGGCGTTGGTGATGACCACATCCATGCTCTGCGCATCGCCGCGCTGGCTTTGACCCATGCCGTCCCGGATCACCTTGCCACCACCAAATTTGACTTCGTCGCCGTAGCGCGTGTAGTCCCTCTCGACCTGCAGCCAGAGATCCGTATCCGCCAGGCGCACACGGTCACCTGTCGTCGGTCCGAACATTTGCGCGTAGGTTGCGCGATCCATACTTGCCACTATTGTTCTCCTGCCTGATATGCCCAGCGCTAGTCCAGAGGCCCCATGACATCGCCACGAAACCCGAACACCCGTCGTTCGCCCGCGTAGGCCACCAGTTCCACTTCCCGGCTTTGCCCGGGTTCGAAGCGTACGGCAGTGCCTGCGGCAATGTTCAGATGAAACCCACGCACTTTATTGCGGTCAAGGCGCAGAGCGGGGTTGACCTCGGCAAAATGATAATGTGACCCGATCTGTACGGGTCGGTCGCCGGTGTTTTGCACTGACACCGTCAGCGTCTCCCGGCCGGCATTCAATTCAATGGCACCTTCTGCTGTGCGGATCTCGCCCGGCACCAGCTGGTTTTCCTGTGTCAGTTTTACGGTCATGTGTTTTAGCCTGTTTAGTCCGTAACAATCGTGCAACTAGTTGATCGGGTCGTGTACAGTAACCAGCTTGGTGCCATCCGGAAACGTAGCTTCGACCTGCACTTCCGGAATCATCGCCGCAACGCCGTCCATCACCTGTTCAATACTGAGTATCTGCTTGCCGTAGCTCATCAATTCGGCGACCGTGCGGCCGTCACGAGCACCCTCCATGATCTCCATGGAGATCAGCGCCACTGCTTCGGGATAGTTCAGCTTCAGGCCTCGGGCCAGCCTGCGCTCGGCCAGCAACGCTGCAGTGAACAGCATCAGTTTGTCTTTTTCTCTGGGTAGTAGTTCCATACGGGTCTGACCAGGTCTGTTTGATTAACGAGTGTTGTCAGCTGTTAGCTGTCATCTCTGATGTGCATGCATTTTTCTTGCCACTGTCCTGACCATGACGTTCATGTCGACCAGATCCTTGGCAGGCAGGCATCTCTGCCGGTCAGCCAAGGGCGCAATATCCGCCATAGTCCGATAAACGCCCGACGCGCCTCTTCGGCACTGTGTCCAAGATAACGCCCGATAATAAAACCATTCACCAGCGTGACATTGGCCTGGCCGGGGCCGGCCAGGAAAGACAATGTCTCGCGCAGGGCGGCAAGCACATCCTGAGTCTCGTCATGACTGAAACTCTCCGGAATAATGCCAGCCACAAAAACGCCGCTCACCGGACAAGCATTCATGCCCACCGTTGCCGCCGCCAATTCAAAACTGGCTTCATTCAGGTGCAGGCTTTCCAACAGCACGGGCATGCCGTCGTGACAGATGTGCAGGCGCTGATGCAACTCACCGTGAGTAAAAGGCAGATCACTGGCAGGTAAGCCCAGGCAGCAGATCTCCCAGCCCAGATAGGTGCTCCCGGCACTCATATTGACAGTGGTATCGGTGCGTCCGAAAGCGCCCGGAAACACAATCATCTCCTGCGGCAACCACTCCATGACAGCGCCGTCAGCCAGCTCAAACCGCTGGCTCTGCTGCTGCAGAGTGCGATCACTGCGGGCGCGATAGAGTCGGCCTGCCCCGGGCGTGGTAACCAGGACTTTAGCGCCTTCATCCAGATTGATAACAATGCTCAGCCGGTCGCCGGACACCAGGCCCCCGGGCGGATGCAAGAGATAAACATGGGCGGTATCAGGGCCTTCCGGATAAAAGGGCTTTTGCACATACAGGGGACCGTGGTGGGCACTGCGAACCAGACGGCAGCCGCGTGCCTGTTGCCGGAACTGCAGCGCCAGACTGGCGTGCCAGGCGCTGGCAACGGCAGGCAGCGCTGCCTGCTCGGCCAATACCGCGCTCATACGGCCAGGTGGCGCTTGATCAGGTTGTCACTCAGGTTGGCCATGACATCACTGGCGACCACGCGTCCCTTCTCCATCAGGCGGAATTCGCTGCCAACGCGGCGGGCAAAACCCAGCTTCTGTTCGACCAGGACCACGGTCAGACCTTCACCGTTCAATTTCATGATTACATCACCGATTTGACTGACAATATTGGGTTGAATGCCTTCATTGGGCTCATCTAGCACCAGTACTTGGGGGTCGGTCACCAATGCGCGACCGATCGCCAGTTGTTGCTGCTGACCTCCCGACAGGTCTCCTCCCCGACGATGCAACATTTCGGCCAGAACCGGAAACAACTCGAAAATGCGGTCTGGTATTTTCTTTATGCCATCGCGTCGACACGGCAACCCGATCTGCAGATTCTCCTCAACAGTCAGCGTGGCAAATATATCCCGCCCTTGCGGAACGAAGCCCAGCCCCATACGAGCCCGCTGGTGGGCGGCGAGGCCCTGTATAGGCTTGCCGTCAAACAACACCTCGCCGTCAGCAATCGGCAGCAGCCCCATCAGACACTTGAGCAATGTCGTTTTGCCTACCCCGTTGCGCCCCATGATGCAGGTGCAGGACCCGGACTCAATGCTCAGATCCACATCCCAGAGAATCTGGGAGCCACCATAGCGCTGACTGAGCTTCCGTATTTCGATCATGGCTCTTCCCCCAGGTACACTTCTACCACGGCCGGATTGCTCTGCACCTGATCCATTGTTCCTTCAGCGAGCACACTGCCCTGGTGAAGCACCGTTACGGTGCGTGCAATGCTGCGTACAAACTCCATGTCGTGTTCTACCACCACCACTGTGCGTTCACCTGCCAGCGATGTCAGCAGCTCTGCCGTCTTTTCGGTTTCCTGGGCGGTCATGCCGGCGACAGGTTCGTCGATCAGCATCAGCCGGGGATCGGAGACCAGAAGCATGCCGATTTCCAGCCATTGTTTCTGCCCGTGGGAAAGTACACCCGCAGGCCGTCCCCTGAGTGCTGACAAGCCGATGGTTTCGAGCACGGCGTCAATACGGTCGCGTTGTTCAGAGTCAAGCCTGGCCATCAGTGTGAACCAGACGCCCTTGTCTGTCTTTAATGACAGCTCCAGATTCTCGGCCACGCTGAGCGCTTCGAACACCGTTGGTTTCTGGAACTTGCGCCCGATGCCAAGCCTGGCAATCGCCGCCTCATCATGTTTTAACAGGTCTACCGTCTGGCCAAAATACACCTGGCCACTGTCGCAGCGGGTCTTGCCGGTGATCACGTCCATCAGCGTGGTCTTCCCGGCGCCATTGGCACCAATCAGGCAGCGCAGCTCGCCGTCATTGATATACAGGCTCAGATTGTTCAATGCCTTGAAGCCATCAAAACTGACCGACAGTGCTTCAATATAGAGAATCACCTTGTGTGATACATCAGGCGCTGCCAACTTGTTCAACCTCATGCCTTGGCCTCCCCGGTCAGCTTCGTCGGATGACCGTTGCTGTCGCCATTGTTATCGCGCTGCAGTCTCTGCTTCAGCAAGCCAGCCAGACCCTTGGGCAGGAAGATGGTGACAAAAACAAACAGCGCACCGAGCATGAAAATCCAGCTTTCCGGCACCAGCGAGGTAAACCGCGTCTTGGCATAACTGACCAGAATGGCACCCCCCACGGCACCGTACAGTGTGCCGCGCCCCCCGACAGCCACCCAGACCACAATCTCGATTGAGTTGATCGGGCTGAATTCACCCGGGTTTATAATGCCTACCTGCGGCACGTAAAGCGCGCCCGCCAGTGCAGCGATCAGCGCCGAATAGACAAACAGCCAGACTTTGAAATGATCGGTACGGTAACCCAGGAAGCGTGCACGGGCCTCACTGTCGCGAATCGATACCAGCACCCGCCCCAGACGCGAACGCATGATCAGCTGACTGCAGACAAATACTACGCCCAGCAGTATGGCGGTGATCACAAACAGACCGACGCGTGTGTTGTCGGCGCTGAGATCAAAGCCGGCAATCTCTTTGAAATCGGTCAGCCCGTTATTGCCACCAAAACCCATTTCGTTGCGGAAAAACGCCAGCATCAGCGCGTAGGTCAGCGCCTGGGTAATGATGGACAGATAGACCCCGGTGACCCGCGAGCGGAATGCCAGCCAGCCGAACACCAGCGCCAGCAGGCCCGGCACCAGTGCCACCATGACCATCGCGAACCAGAACTGATCCATGCCATACCAGTACCAGGGCAGACTGTCCCAGTTGAGAAACACCATAAAATCGGGCAGATCAGGATTACCATAGACGCCGCGATCGCCGATCTGGCGCATCAGGTACATGCCCATGGCGTAACCGCCCAGCGCAAAAAAAGCACCATGGCCCAGACTCAGAATGCCACAATATCCCCAGATCACATCCACGGCCAGCGCCAGCATGGCGTAACACAGGTACTTGCCAAGCAACGTAATGGTATAGGTGCTGACGTGCAGTGCGGAACTTTCCGGCAGCAACAGATTGGACAGGGACGCCAATAGCGTGGCCAAAAACAATACCACCACAAACAGCGTGATGGTATTGCTGCCGCGCCGCAGTTCGCCCCAGATGTTAGTCAGCTGACTCATTCGACCGCCCTCCCTTTTTGCGGGAACAGACCTTTGGGGCGAACCTGGATGAACAGGATGATAAACACCAGCGTGATGATCTTGGCCAGCACCGCACCTGTCATCGGTTCCATGAACTTATTGGCCAGCCCCAGTGAAAACGCACCGACCAGCGTGCCCCATAAATTACCCACCCCACCAAAAACCACCACCATAAATGAGTCGATGATGTAATCCTGCCCCAGATTGGGGCCAACATTGGTAAGCTGACTGAGCGCCACACCGGCAATGCCGGCAATACCCGAGCCCAAACCAAAGGTCATGGCATCAACCCAGTCGGTTCGGATACCCATAGCCTTGGCCATGTCCCGGTTTTGCGACACCGCACGTACCTGCAAGCCCAGGGAGGTTTTTCTGAGAATCCACAGCAGGATCACAAACACGATAATCGAGAACAGCAGAATAAACAGTCGATTGTTGGTCAGCGACAGCACCGGGTTGATATCCCAGGCACCACTCATCCAGTCCGGCGATACCACACGTCTGTTCAGAGGCGAGAAAATAGTGCGCACTGCCTGCTGCAGAATCAGGCTGATGCCAAAGGTGGCCAGCAAGGTTTCAAGCGGCCGGCCGTTCAGATAACGAATGACAAAACGCTGTATGAACATACCCACCAGTCCGGACACCATAAAGGCCGCCGGTATCGCAACCCACAGGGAGTAGTTGATGAATTCGGGCATCAGTATCTGCACAACGTAGGTCGTGTAGGCGCCCAGCATCAGCATCTCGCCGTGGGCCATATTGATCACCCCCATGACGCCAAAGGTCACGGCCAGACCGATAGCCGCGAGCAACAATACAGAGCCCAGACTGAGTCCGTAGAATGCCTGCTCCATCAATTCATAAAAACGCACCTTGCGCTCAATGCTGGCCATCGCCGAGACCATCGCCGCTCGCACTTCAGGATCCTGTTCGTTACGGCCCAGTTCATCGAGAAAGCTGCGCAGCAGGTTGCGCACCGGCCCCTGCAGGTTGCCGTGCAGTGTGGCCACCGCGGCAAGACGTTCCGCTTGCGGCGCATCGGTGACCAGCACATTCATCGCCAGTGCTACATTGATCATGTCGGCGACTGCCGCGACCTGCTCGTTGGCAATGGCCTCGTTAAGGACCACCAGGTTGTCTTCATCCAGATCACTGAGCATGGTGCGGGCGGCCTGTTCGCGCTCGGCGTCAGTACCCTGGAACAGCAGGATTCGGGCAATGGTCGCCTGCAGCACGGCACGCAACCGGTTGTTTATCGGCACGCGTTCCAGCGCTGCGGTATCAAACCCATCGAGTGTGTTGCCGGTGAATACATCGCTTACAGTCACGCGTCCGCCACCACTTTCCTGCCGCACCACCAGCTCACGGGTATCCGGCTGATAGTAAAGCTCACCGTCCTGCAGCGCCGTCAGCAACGGCAGCACCGCACGGCCGCCCGCCTGCTCAATCTCAGTCACCAGCTCAGGCATACGCCGGAAGTTGGCTTGCGTCAGCTCCAGTAGCAGTGATGACAGTTCAGCCTGGTTTGAATCTGACGTTATTTGGGGTTTTTCAGGGGCTTGCTGCGCTGCCGCCATGGGAAGAACGAAGCAGCAAATCAACAACAAGAGGGTTCTCACGCGCTAACTCCATGACGTAAAGTGCCGTCGGGATTATTCGGGGTCCATGCGGACCCCTTCAGGGGTAATTCAAAGGCAGATCAGAAGTCTGTCGCTTGTCCGGAACAGGTCTGCGTGACGGTGTTGTAGTTGCCACAACGGATAGGCGCAGTCCAATCGGAAATAAGGTCTTTGGAGCCTTCCAGGTAATCGGACCAGGCATCTCCCGGCACGACGCCGTCTGTTTCCCACACCACCTGGAACTGACCGTCAGCCTGAATCTCGCCGATCAGTACCGGTTTGGACAGGTGATGATTTTTGTTCATCACGGCCACTCCGCCGGACAGGTTTGGTGTTTTGATGCCGATCATGGCCTGCTCCACAGCATCAACATCAGTGGTACCGGCTTTCTCGACCGCCTTCACCCACATGTTGAAACCAATGTATGTCGCCTCCATCGGGTCATTGGTTACACGGTCGGTATTGCCGATGAAGTCGTGCCACTGTGCGATAAATTCAGCATTGGCGTCAGTATCCACGCTCTGAAAATAATTCCAGGCAGCCATGTGTCCCACCAGTGGCCGTGCATCAATACCGGACAGCTCTTCTTCCCCAACCGAGAAGGCAATGACCGGGATGTCCAGTGACGAAATACCCTGGTTGCCAAGCTCGCGGTAGAACGGCACATTGGCGTCACCGTTAATGGTAGACACTACTGCGGTCGCCTTGCCGGCGCTGCCAAAGCGGCTGATGTCAGACACAATGCTCTGCCAGTCGGAGTGGCTGAACGGCGTGTAGTTCACCATGATGTCTTCGTCCGCAACACCCTGCGCTTTCAGATAGGCTTCAAGAATGCGATTGGTGGTGCGCGGGTAAACGTAGTCGGTGCCGGCCAGCACCCAGCGCTCAATGCCCAGATCATTCATCAGGTAGTCCACGGCAGGGATCGCTTGCTGATTGGGCGCAGCGCCAGTGTAGAAAATATTCTTTGAGGATTCCTCTCCTTCATACTGCACCGGATAGAACAGCAGACCGTTCAACTCTTCCAGTACGGGCAACATGGCTTTACGCGATACAGACGTCCAGGCGCCAAATATCACATCAACGTTATCCTGAGACAGCAATTGCCGGGTACGTTCGGCAAACAGCGGCCAATCCGACGCCGGATCCACCACCACTGCTTCCAGGGGACGACCCAAAACACCCCCTTTGGCGTTCTGCTGTTCCACCATCATCAACACAGTATCTTTTAGTGTGGTCTCACTGATCGCCATGGTGCCGGACAGTGAATGCAGCACACCAACCTTGATGGGCTCCTGAGCATGGGCGCCCAGACTGAGTAAACAGGCCGCAGCAGTAAGTATGGTTCGGGAGAAAAATGAGGTGTTGCGCATGATGGACTCCTTGGTAGATCTGATCTCATTTTGGAGATTCAGGCGGGCCGACAACAAGTCGGCGATTAACCATGGCGCCTACGTCATTTGACGTAGGCGTCGGCTGACTGATTCAAATACTCATGATCCGTTCGACTGTCCAGAACAGTCCCAAACCGCCGACGACAAAGGCACTGGCGCGAATCATTTGCTGGTCCAGGCGTGCTTTGCGCAGCAGCATCAGCAGAACAAGTACGGTAAACACGAACAACAACTGCCCGATCTCCACACCAATGTTAAAAAACAGCAGTGCCGCCACAGTGTCTCTCGCTGACACGCCCAGTCCGCCCAGCACGCTGGCAAAGCCAAGCCCGTGTATCAATCCGAAACCGGCGGTAATACCCATACGCCATCTCAGCGAGGAAAGCGCGCTGCGCTGACCGACCTCAGGGTTATTCTGAGCCTGATGTGCCAGCAATGCTTCGCGGGCCATGAACACCACAGAAAGGGCAATAATGGCCTCGACGGGCACAATGGGCACGTTAACCACGCCCAGGTGCGCCAGGGCCAGGGAAACAGAGTGACCCAGCGTAAAGGCCGAAATCAGCCAGAGCAGATTGATGCCCCGCGCCAGCATGGCCAGGCACAGGACAAAGGCAAGATGGTCAAGCCCAATCAGCACATGCTCAGTGCCCAGAACCAGATATCGCCAGGCAGTCGCCGCAAAGCCATCGGGCTGCCTGCTCGCCGCATCATCCCAGTCAGGCAGACTGAATTCAGCACCAAACTGACCACCCGACAACATGGTTGAGACCACACTGCCATCAAGTAGCTGCAGTTCCAGCATACCGCCATCACGGCCCCAACGGGTGCGTATCAGGCCATTACTGGTCTCATCACAGGTAACATCAAAACTGACGGTAATCGCGTTACCAGAAGATGACCGCTGCTCGCGTTCCAGAACCGAGCAGCCGGCAGGCCAGCTGACCGGCAGATCAGGATCGAGATTGATCGGCAGACTGGCATCAAACCGGAACCACAGACCCTCGTCTTCGACATTCTGCTGGACCAGGGTAAACTGCGCCAGGTCCAGATAGTGTGCGACGGCTACCGGGAAGGACAATATGAAGAACAGCGCCCCGGCCAGCTGCCATCGCCAGCGTTTAACCACCGCCGGCACCCATCACAATGGTGAAACGCTCTTTGATGGTTTCTGTGCGGGCACTGACATTCTGCCGGCGATGAAAGTCCGCCCAATCCTGGTCCAGGCGTTCACGAACCGCCTGATAAGGCATCAGCTCAGGTTCACCCTTGTGGGTTACGCGGGCGTAATGAAATCCCCGTGCCGATTCCAGCGGACCCAGCCATTGATCGACCGGCGCGGCTTTCAGTTCTTCGTAAAATTCGCCGCCAAAGCTGCTGCGCAGAATACTTTCGGAATAGCTGTTGAGATTTTTGCCCAGCCAGAATGCGTCGCCTTCAACTGTCTCCCCGGCCTGCAGACTGGAAAGAACGCCGGCAGCATCTGGGGGTAGCTCTTCGAAATACACCTGGGTAAAACTCAGTGTTGGCTCGGTGTAATACTGCTCCATGTTCTCCATATAAAAATCAAGCAGATCAGCCTCATCAACCGGCGCCGGCGAACCGGCCCACAACATGCGCACCTTCTCGATCAGGTGGGCGCGCATCTTGCTGTCACTCAAATGCATCTGTTGTGCCAGTGCCTCACGGAACAGCACTTCTTCATCAATCCACTGGGAAATCAGTGTTTGTGTTTCCGCTTCTGTCGGCCGCCGGCCTTCCAGCCAGGTAAAATTCTCCTGCAACATCGCGACGGTGGCGTCATCGATGACGACAACATCAGCATCACTGGCGGCCACAGCATCGCTGGCGTCGCTGTTGCCGGACCAGGCGTTGTAGCCAAAGATGACAACGGCTACCAGCACAAAAATTGACAACGGTTCAGTCAGAAGTTTTTTGCTCCCCAATGCTACTTTCTGCTCACTCATGTTCCACCCCCATTCAACTCAGTCTTTTTGGTTGCTCGCTGTAATCGCCGCCACGTCAGTTCTGTCCGTGATCAACGGTCACCGGATCCAGATAGTTCTCATCGTCCAGACCCATCTTCCTCATGGCGACACCACTCAGGCAGGCATTCATCATGTAATTGGCGTTCATGGCGCTGACATAACTCAGATCCAGCATCGGCGCCAGGTCCATGATTTCGAAGCCCGCGATTTGCGTCTCTGCACAAAGTCTACGCAATAAAGGTGCCAGCTCTCGAATTGTCAGGCCGCCCGGCGAAGCACGCCCGGCAGCCCGCAGCTGGGACGGATCGATGACACTGACATCCAGGGAAATATAGACGCGGTCAGTGGCTGATTTCGCTTCTTCAATGACGCGCTCGGACACTGTATCCCAGCCGTGGCGCTCCACTTCGGCCATGGTGTGATATTTCACACCCTGCTCGCGCAGCCATTGAAAGGCCTGCGGCGTTGCCTGTGATCCGCGCAAACCCACCTGTATAACGTTACTGCCGTCGATCACGTTCTCTGTGATCAGGCGGTAAACAGCATCGCGGTCGGACAAAAGATGTGCACGGGTGGGCTCGGCGTTGTAATGCGCACCAAAATGAATCACAGTTAGTGGTTCATCGGCTTCATTATCTTGCACAGCCTTGACTGTCGGGTACATCAGGGAGTGGTCGCCACCCACAACAAAGGGCACCGCGCCGGTCTGTGCAATTTCTCCGATACGCTGGTAGGCATGCTCCATCCCCCGATGCACACTCATGCGGTCCACTGAAATATCGCCGTAATCCACGACATTAAGCACCGCCAGTGGATCAACCATGGAATAGACGTCGCGACCACCCAGCATATGCATGGCGCGGATGGTTTCCGGCGCGTTACGCGCATCGCGAGCACCACTGCTCATGCTTTGCGGAATACCGACGATGGCGACTTCCACATCTCCGGCAAGCAGGTCCGCCTGATCCACGGCAACCAGTGCCCCGGCAAAAGTGGGAATACCGCCCCACTGGTGAATATAACGATGAACGCTGAATGGGCCGGGCTCACGCAGATACTCATTCAGGGCTTGTGGGCGGACTACCTTGAAACCATTAAAGCTGCTTGCTTCCGGGTTCAGCGGTATTTCCGCCATGTCGATTCCAGGGCGAAACGCCATGGCTTCGATGGCCATCATCATGTCGCTGACAAACTGCTCGATCTGCCCGGGCGAGCGACGGTCCAATTCCTGATTCAGTTTTTCCCGGGTCGGGATTATGCGCAAAGGCTGAAATCCGCGTAAAAAATCCACCTGCTCCGCGCTCAGGCCGCTCAGCTTGGCCATGATCTGTGGCGGAATGTCCGCCTCTGCCTGTTGCGCAGACCCGGTTACAGGCCCCAGCGTCAGCAACGAACACAGTGCTACACCCGCAAACAGGCGACGTCGATTATTAACCGTCATTGGGCGTTCTCCTCGTGGTAGTTGTCCTGCGCGTGGTCAATCGTGACCGGGTTCAGGTAATCAATGTCGTGACCCAGTTTGCGCATGGCCACGCCCACCAGACAGGCCTTGACGATGGCAGCACTGTGCAGAGCTGTGGTGTATCCCGGGTCCAGTGCTGGCGCTATTTCAACAATGTCAAAACCAACCAGCTCCTGCTGGGCGCAGAGTTTGCGTATGATCGGAATGGCTTCCCGCGGCGTCAGTCCGCCCGACACCGGGGTCCCGGTACCAACTATGTAGGAAGGGTCAAGGACGTCTACATCAAAGGAGATATGCAACTTTCGACCGTCGCGCTTTGCTTCATCCAGCACGCGCTCCATGACATAGTCCCAACCAAAGCGCTCCACTTCGGCCATTGAATGATATTTGAACCCTTGTTCACGCATCCATTTGTAACCGCTTTCACTGGGGCCGCCCGAACGCAGCCCCACCTGAATATAGTCGCTGCCGGTTATATGGTTGTCGCGCATCAGGCGATAGATCGGCTGTCCGTGGGAGATATGGTGAGGACTGTCACCCATACCGACATCGTGGTGAGCATCGAAGTGAATGACACTGACATTACCTTTGCCATAGACATCAACCAGCGCTGCCACATTGGGGTATTCCAGTGAATGATCCCCGCCAACGATCAATGGAATGGCGCCGGTCTCTGCTATCTCGCGGACCACTTCGCGCACGTGCTGCATGCTGCGCTCTGTGCTGTCGTTGTCAATGGCAATGTCGCCATAGTCAACAATATTCAGCTCGCGGCTCGGGTTGATCTGGGTGTACTGATCGTTGCCGGCCATCCCACCGGTCGTGCGCATGACCAGCGGTCCATAACCGGCATCGCGCCAACCGGAACCCATGTTCAACGGTGCGCCCACGATCGCCACATTCACATCGCCGGCGATCAGATCCTCAGGGGTCAACGCAACCGGCGCGCCGGCAAACGTCGGGATACCCCGGGCCAGACTGACGGGTCCCGGCTCGCGCTCCGGGTCAAAGCTTCTGGGTCGGCGCACCATCCAGGCATTAAAATCCGGCGATTCGGTATTCAGTGGCAACCACGCCATGTCACGACCCTGCACAAAGCCGGTCTGGTCTTCTACCCACATCATGGCATCAACATAGGCAACGACCTGTTCAGCCGAGCGCTTCTCCAGCGCGGCAATCAGATCTTCCGTGGTAGACGCGTATCGGCGAGTCTTGCTGCTGTCTTTCAGGTACGCGAGCTGCACGTCAGTCAGCACCGACAACATTGCGTCCAGTGATGCGGGAAACTCGACAACCGCTGCGCTCTCTTCCGCGTCGTCTTGCTGCGCCAATGCGGCTGACATGGCAGTGCTGATAGCCACCACCAGAACAATGACGCCGAAAGTTCTTGTACTATTCTTCATACCGGATTCCTGTTGCCAAGTCGTAAAAGCAGCCATCAATTCTGACCATGGTCCACCGTGGTGGGATCAAGATAGTTCTCGTCGGTGATCCCCTGCTTACGCATGGCAATACCCGTCAGGCAGGCATTGAGCATGTAATTCGCGTTCATGGCACTGACGTAACTCAGATCCAGCATAGGCGCAAAGTCCATTAGCTCAAGGCCGGCAACGTCATTCTCAGCGCACAGACGTCTGAGCAGCGGTGTGATTTCCCGGATGGTCAGACCACCGGGCACTGCCCGGCCTGCGGCGGTCAGCTCGGTCGGATCAAGCACACTGACATCGAGAGATATATACAGTGGATTACGCGCATCCTCTGCTTCCTCCAGAACAGCCGCCATGACTTCCTGCCAACCGTTCACTTCTACCGATGCCATCGTGTGATACCTGACCTCGTTGTCGCGCAGCCATTCGAATGACGCCTTGTTTGCCTGCGATCCACGCAGGCCTACCTGTATCAGGTTTTCACCTTCTATGACGCCTTCTGACACCAGGCGGTAAACCGCATCGCGGTCTGAAATCGTGTGCGCGCGGGTAGGCTCGGCATTGTAATTGGCACCAAAATGCACCACCGTCAGCGACTGCTCCGCATCGGACATCTGCACCGCTTTCACATTGGGGTACATCAGGGAGTGGTCCCCACCAATCAGAAAAGGCACCGCACCGGTATTGGCTATCTCCAGTACCATGTCGTAGACATGATCCAGCCCGCGCTCCAGGCTCATCCTGTCGACCGAGATGTCGCCATAGTCAACGATATTAAGGACAGCGCCGGGGTCAACCATGGCATAAACATCCAGATTGCCGGCCACATGCATTGCCCGCAACACGTTGGGTGCATTGCGGCCGTCACGACTACCGCTGCTCATGCTTTGCGGAATACCGGCAATCGCTACCTCCACATTGCCCGCGACCAGGTCTTCGGGGGTGACCGCAACAGGTGCACCGGCGAAAGTAGGGATACCTGCCCATTGATTGATATAACGATGCACATTGACGGGTCCCGGATCACGCAGGCGCTCCTTCAGGATCTCCGGCTGCACAACTTTAAAACTGTTGAACCGGCTGGCTTCAGGGTTCAGCGGTATTTCTGCCATGTCGATGCCGGGCCGATAAGCATGTGCTTCGACTGCATCGATCATGTCACTGACATACTGCTGAACCTGCTCAGGCGTTCGACGCTCCAGGTCCTGATACAGCTTCTCGCGCGTCGCAATCACGCGCATCGGTTGTTCTGTGCCCAGAAAAGCAACCTGCTCTTCTGTTAACAATTCAAATTTGGCTCTGATATCAGCGGGAATACGAGCCTGGGCTAATGCCGATGCGGAATAGGCAGACACAAGCACACTCAGGGCCAGCGCCGACATAAGGTGACATCCAGTCCTGTGTATCATGGCGCATTCTCCTCGTTGTTCTGGTCGTGGTTCTGAACGTGATAGTCGTCCTGTGCGTGATCAATGGTGATCGGGTTCAGGTAGTCCGGATCAAAACCCAGCTTGCGCATGGAAACGCCAATCAGACAGGCCTGCACGATCGCGGCGCTGTGCAGGTTGGTGACATAGGTCGGATCTATTTCGGGCGCAATCTCAACAATGTCGAATCCGACAACCTCCTGCTGTGCACATAACTTGCGAATGATGGGAATGGCTTCGCGCGGTGTCAGTCCGCCGGAAACCGGCGTACCCGTGCCAGCGATATACGAAGGGTCCAGCACATCAACGTCGAAGGAGATGTGCAGCTTGCGGCCATCGGCCTTGGCTTCGCTGAGTATTCTTTCCAGCACATAATCCCAGCCATAGCGTTCAACCTCAGCCATGGAATGATATTTGAACCCCTGTTCACGCATCCATTTGTAGCCACTTTCATCGGGACTGCCAGAGCGCAGACCTACCTGGATGTAGTCACCGCCTTTTATGTGGCCATCTGCCAACAGGCGATAGATAGGCTGACCGTGATCGATAAAGTGGGCGCGGTCTCGACCTACGTCGTAATGAGCATCAAAGTGAATCACACTGAGATTGTCTTCGCCGTAAACATCGACCAATGCTGCGACGTTGGGATATTCCAGCGAATGATCACCGCCCACAATAAACGGTACGGCGCCGGTTTCTGCAATCTCCCGTACAATCTCACGCACGTGCTGCATGCTGCGCTCGGTGCTGCCCTGATCAATGGCTATGTCGCCGTAGTCGACAATATTCAGCTCGCGGCTGGGGCTGATCTGGGTGTACTGGTCGTTACCACCGACCCGACCAATCAGTCGCAGAGCCAACGGACCGTGTTGAGCACCACGCCAGCCAGAGCCCATGTTCAGGGGGGCACCAACGATGGCGACATCAACGTCGCCGGCAATCAGATCTTCAGGCGTCAGTGCGATGGGTGCGCCAGCAAAGGTTGGAATACCACTACGACCACCATAACGGGACAGGTCGATAGGCCCCGGTTCGCGATCGGGATCAAAACTACGCGGTCGGCGTACGGCATAGGCATTAAAGTCCGGGCTATCCGTATTCAGCGGGATATGATCAAGGTCCACGCCTTCCTGAAACGCTTGCTGCTCTGTCACCCAGATCATGGCATCAACATAGGCGCGCACCTCTGGCGCTGTGCGTTTTTCAAGCGCTTCAATCAACAACTCTGGAGTACGGGCAAACCGGCGCGTGGGACCGGTGATTAAAAACTCCATTTCAGCTTCGGTGAGCGTGGACAGCTTTTCGTCCAGCGAGCTCGGGAATTCGATAGGTTCACGTTCTTCTTCGTCATCATCCTGTGCCAGCAGTGGTATCGACAGGGTGTACATAAGCAACCCGATTGCTGCCAGGGCTATACGAGATATGCATGTCTGTGTTGTTTTCATGCGGGGTCCTTTGAATTACTGCAGAAGGTGGCGAGGCCTTGTCTGTCATCTCCCCATAAAACCAGGGCGATGACAGACAAGGCGACGCACTTACTACTCATCTGGCTTAATCAAGCAAACTTCCTGAACAATACAGCCTGTGATTTTGCATCACAGGGCCACATTGATACCCAGATAGTAGGCTCGGCCAACCGGGCTTACCGGATAACTACGCTCAGTGGCATAGGGCTTTTCGTCGGTCAGGTTACTGACACCGCCATAAATCCGTACTGTTGAGCTGTAGTCCTGTCTCTTATACACATCTGACGCTGCCGACGATCTACTCTGTGTAGA